>NZ_JANJZL010000009.1:0-110197 GCF_024623155.1 Anaerosalibacter massiliensis | reverse complement strand
AACATGTGGACGAGGTATAACATGTACTGAAATTAATTCACCAACACGTTGTGCTGCAGCAGCACCAGCATCAGTTGCTGCTTTTACAGCACCTACATCTCCTCTTACCATTACTGTTACAAGACCACCACCAACATGCTCTTTACCAATTAAATAAACATTTGCTGCCTTAACCATTGCATCTGCAGCTTCAATAGAACCTACTAATCCTTTTGTTTCAATCATTCCTAATGCATCATATTTCATTTTTCTTTCCTCCTAATATTTATTTTATTATTTTAATTTTTGATACGTTATTAATGTTCATAGCATTTGCTTCCTCTATGTCAATATGGCATTCTAAAGCTGAAGTATCATTTGACCTAATAACTACATTATTGTAAATGCCACCACGTACTCCATTAACCTGAATACTCACTATCTGTCCATCATTTACACCAAAATGCTCTGCATCTTTAGGTGTCATATGAATATGTCTTTGTGCAACAATAAGACCTTCTTTTACTTGGATAGAACCCTTTGGTCCAACTAATGTAATTCCAGGTGTGCCATATAAATCACCTGACATCTTTACATGGGGAACCACACCTAACTTAAAAGAGTCTCCTGTTAATACTTCCACCTGTGTCTTACTGCGTACTGGACCAAGAATTCGAACTTTCTCAATAGCACCCTTTGGTCCACAAATTGTAACTGTTTCCTTACATGCATACTGTCCAGGCTGTGACAAATCTTTTAGCTTTGTCATCTGATACCCTTCTCCAAACAAACTGTTCAAATCTGATTGTGATAAATGTACATGGCGATTAGAAACTCCAACTGGGATTTCATATATATCTTCTTTTACTTCTGTAGAAGATATATTAGACTCAATAGCTTCCAATAAAAGCTTCATAATAGCTTCATACTTATCCATTTTAATTGGCTCCCTTCATTACAGCTACCAATTCATTCATAAGTTTCCTAAGTTTTTCATCATCAGCACAATTGTTATCAGTACAATTATCCTTTGCTACACTTTTTGCTGCATAGGATGCAGGACTTGCAAAACAAGATCCTAAATCATAATGAGATTCATGTCCACCAGAACATTGAGTTTGATTAAAGCTTGAATCATCTGAAACTAATGTACTGCAATCCTTAATTCCATATGCTACTCTCTTTATATTGATTAAATGCATTGGACTAACATTTTCAGAAACAGAACTTCCTCCCCATGTACCACAACCTAGTGTGAATGAAGGTAATAATCCTGTACTTATGCCAGTTCCTCCTTGGCTACCACCAGTGTTGACTAAAATACGAGACGCTGGCTTTCTAGCAAATTTCATCACCATATCTCTGTCTTCTGTATGAATATTCATAGTATGTCCAAGTCCATTTTGAAGAAGTTCAATACTAAGATCACATGCTTCATGCCAATCTCTCACTGTGTAGAAGGCAAGTACTGTTGTCAATTTTTCATAAGATAGTGGATAAGCATCACCAACTCCTTGTTGTTCTCCTATTAAAACCTTAGTTCCTTCTGGAATAGAAATATTAGCAGCCTCTGCAATAGCTTGAGGAGATCTACCTACAAACTTGGCATTCATACTATGTCCACCGTTTTTAAAAAGTAAAGTACAAACTTTATCAGTTTCTTCTGGTGTCATGAAATAGCCACCTTGTTTTTTGAATTCAGCTACTACCTGATCATGATTGCACTCTTCAACAATTACAGATTGTTCAGATGCACAAATAGTACCATAGTCAAATGTCTTACTTGAAATAATATCTTTAACAGATTTCTCAACATTAGCAGTTCTTTCAATATAGGCTGGAGAGTTACCAGCACCAACACCTAATGCAGGTTTTCCTGAACTATAAGCAGCTCTTACCATTCCAGGGCCTCCAGTTGCAATAATCATAGCAACTTCTTTGCATTTCATTAACTCATTTGTAGCCTGCATAGATGGTGTAGAAATACTACTTATTATATTTGCAGGAGCTCCTGCTTCTACAGCAGCATCACACATAAGCTTTATAGCTTTCAATGTACATTTCAATGCAGCTGGATGTGGTGAAAATACAATTGCGTTACGTGATTTAATTGCAATTATTGATTTAAAAATGGCAGTGGATGTTGGATTTGTAGAAGGTACAATACCCATTACCAAGCCAACTGGTTCTGCAATCTCAATTACTTTCTTCTCCACATCTTCTCCAATTACACCAATAGTCTTCATATCTTTAATTGCTTCATATACAGAAGTAGAAGCCATGTGATTTTTATAAGCCTTGTCCTCAACTTTTCCAAAACCAGTTTCTTCTACAGCCATCTCAGCTAAACAAAATTCATTTTCTTTTGCTACTCTAACCATATTACATAAAATTTTATCAATTTGCTCTTCAGTATAGTCAGCAATTTGATCTGCAGCGATTTTTCCTAAACGTGCAAGATTTCTCGCTTCTTGTACAGAACGTAAATCATAATCTATATTTTCCAAATGTATTACCCCCAATATATTTGTTATAAAGTTTTTATCATATACTGTTAAATTTCTACAACTATACTAATTATCCTTATAATATTGTTTGAATTCTTTAATCAATAGATCTTTTCCTGCATTGGCAATTTCTCTTCCTTTGATACCAAAATTCTCATATTTACGAGCTAAACTTCTAAGCTCTACTACTTTAAGTTCACCTAAAGCCTTCATAGTTTTTTCTAGACCATGTTTAAGTACTATTTTATCTACATAATTCTTATCATGTAGCTTATTTAAATCAATTTTCATAGAAGTATCTGTTTTTTCAGCTTTATTAGGAACGTCTTTAGTAGATTTAACTTCTGGTTTTTCAACTTTAGTAGAAACTTCTTTAACAGCTTCAGATTTTTTCTCCTTTTCTAATTGAGTTTTAGCTGAACCAATATCTATATCTTTCAATGGTACTGCTGATACAACTGTATTTTCTAATTCCTCATGTGGTCTAGGGATAACATGTTGTGAAACTAACAATTGACTACTTATTGTTTTAACTGCTGCACTACCAGCTTCTACGGCTGCTTTTACTGCAGCTACATCACCGGTTACAGCAATTGATACAAGGCCTCCACCTACATATGTTCTTTCCAGCAAATTTACATCTGAAGCCTTGAGCATAGCATCTGAACTTATAATAGCTGGAACAAGTCCTTCTGTTTCAATTAAACCAAGTGCTTGCATCACCTAATCCTCCTTAATTCTAACTCACAATTTAAGCCTTGTTAGATGGGTATGTAATATAAAACAATTTAACCTTGTCAGGAGAGCCCCAAACAACTCTAGACCCTGATGGTACATATATTACATCACCCGGATATGCAGTAAAAGTCTTCCCATTAATCATAATTGTCAAAGTACCTTCAATAACATAATCAATCTCTTCATAAGTTAAGTTCCGATTAAAACTAGAATCATCAATAGTTAAAAAACCAGCACTTATAGAAGAATCATCTTTATTGATTAATTCTTGGTAGAATACTTTATCATTAGGACTTCCAGTATCAAAGGTATCAAACTTTACTGAATTGCCACGAACTACCTTTAAACCTCCACAATCACTTTCAGCAACATAGGGCTTGTCAGAAAATAAATCAAGAATTTCATTTAAAAGTCCTTTATTCATCATGGTTTTAAATACTTTATAAATCATATCACTATCAATTCCACCCTCAAAATCCTTTGCTAGTTCAGAGGACTTCATTTCACAAGGATTTTTTAAATCACAGTCTTGGGATTTAGTAGAAAATTCTATTTCATAAATTTTTGCTGCATCTTTAGCTAATGGAGTAACGATAGTATCACAGTCAATATAAAATACTTTTTGACCTTGTTTTTGGGCAACCTCAACATCTTCTGCACAAATCAATTTCTTCATTTTTCACACCCTTTCATCTATAAGACCTGTTTTTTTAATATTGAACCTATTCAAAATTGCAGTCTTCGTCAATAATTCCAACAACAACTGCATCAACTGGAATATCATCATCTTCCAGCATCCTACGAGCTGATGAACCTGTGCAAATAATAACCCTATCTCCAATACCAGCACTGATGGTATCTACAACAATTAAACGCTGACCAGTACTACTACCACCAATTATTTCTGCTAGCATAAACTTTAGTCCATTGAGTGATTCTGCTTTTCTTGTTGCCCATACATTGTCAATAAGTCTTGCTACTAACATAAATCTTTCTCCTTTTTTAAACTATCTTTTATTTCATTAATAGCTGATTCAACAGATGCTGTATCGCCAAAAATTCCAATCATGATCATATTTTGTGGACAACTACCTCTAATATCTTTCACTGTAACACCAACCGCCTTTTCAGCAATATCCGCTGCACAAATCATATCTATCATCATACCTTGAACAAGACCAACTGCATCAGTAGAAATCAAATCTTTGTTATTACCTGTCCCCATCCGTCGTATAAGCATATCTAAAGTTCCTTTTGAAGGTGATTTAATAATTTGAAACTTCATATTCAATATTAATCGCCTCCCACTATATACTTTCTTGTGTACAACTAAGTGCTATACCTAAAGGAGTTACAAACATTGGATTTTGTGGCTTATAGGTAGGAATTCCTGTTTGTTTCTCTATAATTTTTTCAATGCCAGTTAAACAGCTTGTTCCTCCTACCAAAGAAATTTCTTTTACATTGTAATCTTTAATATGCTCATTGATAATAGAAGAAACTTTTTCAACTACTGGTTTCAATACAATCAACAATTCCTTGTAGTTTTCAGGATTACGCTTGTATAATTCTGCTTCTGAAAAAGGCATATTATATGCACCAGAAATAACCAAAGAAAAATGGGTACCTCCTGTTGGCTCATCTGCAATATAAACAACTTTTCCATCCTTTAAAATAGAAATTCCAGTTGTTCCGCCTCCAATATCTACAACTGCACCATCCTTAATTTTAAGAACTTTATTAGCAGCAGTAGGTTCATCAATTACATTTGTCAATTCGAATCCAGCAGCCTGAACTACATTCTTAACTGCTCCTGAGTCTAAGCCCTCTGTTCCTGGTGGAATAGCAACAGCAGCGTAAATCAACTCCGTATCTAATTTTTCTTCAAGTTCTTGTTTTAATTCTTTAACAATATTAATTGCACCAATATAATCTACAACCATACCATCACGAACTACATCAGCATATCTATAATTGCCTGCCACTGGTTTATAATTTTCATCTAAGACTGTTAAAACAACACATGCAGTACCTAAGTCAACTCCCGTATAATAAACAGAGGATTTACCTATAATAGGCTCCTTGACTACATCTTCAAAATCTTGCACAAGTTTTTCACAGAATTCATAGTTTAATTTTTCCTTTGACATTTTTCACCTCCTAAAATAGAACAAATTATTTGTGACAAAGTATTAATAATCTGATTAACCTTTCCCGTTATATCTTCACAAAGTTTTCTTTCATCTTCACTGCTTTCATATAGTTCTAATACAACTGGTTCAATTTCACGAAGACTACAACGTAGCCTATGCAAAATTATAATATCCCTACCCTTTTCTAACTGCATATGAAAATCTGTAATTTCAAAGCAGTCTCCTAAATCATGAGAAAAATTATTAGTGTTTATGCCTGTGCATTCCTTACAACAAATATCTTCAATAGGAACTCCACCATTTAAAGCATTCTTAATATTAGAAAACTGTTTACCTAAATTAATAATACTCTGTGCTAAAAAAACATCTCTACTTAAAAGTTCTTGTTCAGTAAGGAGAAATAATGCTTCTATTGACTTTATTTTGCTATAAACTTTCTTCTTTCGCCAATTATTCCTTTTTCCTGATGATGCAGATGGTTGTTCTTTATTTACAATATTTTTCTTCCTATCAGAACCATCATCAGACATTTTAATTCCTTGATCTGTTAGAAACTGACGTGCTCCCGGTGTAAGTTTTGAGCCTAGTTCTAGTTCATAAGTTGTAAAAGGTTCTTTTCTATATAAATCCCGCAAATCAATTTCGGTAATAAACTTCATCTGAATCCCCCTTTACTTTTCTTTTAAAAATAAATGTTCTTTTAAAGTTTTAATGCCTATTTCACTAGGAACACTAATCTTATAATAAGGCTCTGAAATTCCTATTTTTTTCAACTGTTGAATACAGAGATCCTCATTTTCTGCCATTAAATCAACTTTAGTTATTACGCCAATTACAGGACATTTAAATGCCTTGGCAAAACCAGGCGAATATACATCAACGCATTTCGACTGATCAACTAGAATCAAAATATGTGATGCATCTTGTGCAGTCGCAATTAGATGTTTATACATCCAAGTATTTTCTACATAAGAACCTGGAACATCTATTGTGTTTTTCCCGTAAATAATATCTTGTGTTTTTCTTAATGGCCCGTTGTAATCATTCAATGCATTGACCAATGTAGTCTTTCCACAATTTGTAGGTCCAATAACCATTATTCTTTTCTTTCTCATGTCCTCTAGCTCCTTTCTTATGTTCTTGTAATAGGAGCAGTCGTAAAGTTCATCAAGTTTTTCAATCTATCATTTATGGCAGTAAGTGCAGTTTCAACAGCCTGAACATCACCAGTTATAACTAGAGACCCTGTAAAACGGTCTAGAAATCCAATTTCAACATCTGCAACTTTTGTTGCAATATCAGCTGCAATAATAGCTGTTTCAAAGGGTGTTATTGTTAGAATTCCAATTGCTTCTTTATTATCTATTCCTAAGCGTTCATAAATATCTGGCATAGGAGAAGCAATAATATGAGCAATTGTAATCTGTTTTCCAGGCACTGACTCTTGTATAATACGTTCCATAGTCTTTCCACCAAGTTCTCCCATAAAAGATTCCTCTCAATCTATTTTCTAATCTAATAACTACTTGCTAATGCCTAATAACTTCAACTGGAAAATCATACTTTTTAATCCAACTTTCAATTCTATCTAAATCATCATTACTTAAGCTTGGATCTCCCTCTATTGGATATTCCTTACCTAATTGGTTGTACTTATTAACACCTAATTTATGATAAGGAAGCAAATCTATCCCCTTAAAGTTTTTATAATCACGGAAGGGCATTAAAAATTTAACTATACCATCAATCTCCTCTTGACTATCATTTATACCTTTTAACAAAGGCATTCTAATCTTTACATCATGTCTGCGGTGAAGAAGCTCCTTTAAATTTTCTAGAATTCTTTCATTGTGTACTCCCGTTAACTGATAGTGTCGTTCAGAATCAATATGTTTTAAATCAAAAAGGAATAAATCTGTAAATTCAGCAATATGAAGTATTGATTCCTTCTTTGCATAACCACAGGTCTCAATAGCAGTATTGATTCCTTCCTGTTTACATGCCATAAGCAAATTTGCTGCAAATTCTGGCTGCCTAGTTACTTCACCACCACCTAATGTAACACCACCACCTGAAAGATCATAAAAGCTTTTATCTTCTTCAATAATTTCCATAAGTTCAGAAATAGTCTTCATTTCGCCAACAATAGATAAAGCAGACTGAGTACAGACTTGCTCACATTTGCGACAACCCAAACAATCAATATTATGATTAACCTCATGTTTTGACTCTCTAGAAATAGTATGTATATTAACTGGGCAAACAGAAACACAAGCTCCACAATCAATACATAAATCTTTTTTAAACATAACTTGATATTTAGCTTCTAATCCTTCAGGATTTGAACACCATTTGCATCTTAATGGACATCCTTTAAAAAACACCAATGTTCTTACTCCTGGTCCATCATATATATTATATTTTTGAACATTAAAAATTAATGCTTTTCTTTCAATTACTCCTGCACTCATATTGTTCATAACATTTAATCTCCCATTTGATTCATTTTAGTATTTAAATATAATTTATACTGCACCCGCCCTCTAGCATATAAAGAACGGGCAACAGATAAATTAATTTTAAATAAATTGAATGTCATATTTATAAATGTGTCAACATAGTTCTACTAATAATCTCATCTTGAACATCTTTGCAAAGCTCAACAAAGAATGCACTATAACCTGCTACACGAACAATTAAATCACGATATTGTTCTGGATGTTTCTGTGCATCAAGTAATGTTTCGTTGTCTAAATAGTTAAACTGCATTTGTCCATTGCCAAATAAACAAGCAGTACGAAGTAGTGTAATAATACCTTCCTCACCTTGTGGTGTATCCAATAGTCCTGACATAAGCTTAAAGTTGTGAACCATACCTATATTCATATTATCGCAAGACATTTTGGAAACAGACTTAATAATAGCAGTTGGTCCTTTCACATCTGCACCTTGAGTAGGACTAATACCATCAGATAATGGTGTCCAAGCTTTACGTCCATTAGCAGATGCACCTGTCATTTGACCAAATGGTGTATTGTTGGAAATAGACAAAGTACCATGACTAAGAGTAGAATATAGAGTTCTGTGCTTACGATGTTCTGTTTCTGTAAAGTTGATCAAATCTGCAGCAATCAAGTCCGCATAGTCATCATCATTACCGTACTTAGGAGCCTTCAAACAATCATTTTTAATTTGTTCATAACCTACAAAATCAGCTTTCAATGCTTCATTTAGCTCCTGAAGAGTGTATTTCTTTTCATCAAATACTAATTTCTTAATAGCAGCCATAGAATCTACATATGTGGCCAATCCACTCCATACAACACCAGGACCAAAGTTATACATAGCTCCGCCAGCAGAAACATCCTTACCTTTTTCCATACAACCTTCATACATTATAGACATTAAAGGCTTTGGAGCTAATTCTCTATGGGCACGTTGAGAAATAACAGTAGCAACATTAGTCCATTTTGTAATATATTTAATTTCTTCCTTAACAGCTCTATCAAACTCTTCATAAGTTTTAAATCTGCTCAAATCTCCCATATCAGGACAAACTTGTTTTCCATACCATAGAGGAACTCCGTGATTTAGAACTAATTCAATACATATAGGCCATTGAGTATAAGCAGTAGAAGTCCATTGATATAGACGACCAGCTTTTTGAGGTTCTACACAGCCCATTAGACAATAGTCTCTAGCATCTTCTATAGAAACACCTTTTGCCAACATCATCTTAATATGTGCATCATCAAAATGACAAGCTGGGAATCCCATACCAGCACGGACAACATCAACAATCTTCTTTAAATATTTCTTAGGTGATTTACTATGGATACGGCATGCCAAAGATGGTTGATAAACCTTAACATGACGAACAGCATCCATAAGTAAATAAGTCAAATCATTTGTTGCATCAAGACCTTCACGAGTAACACCACCAACACACATATTGACAAATGGTTGATATCCTGCAAAGAATTTAGAACTATCTTCACTAGTGATCCACATCATTTCAGACATTTTAATCAACATACAACCAGCTAATTCAAATGCTTCATAATCAGTCATACGACCTTCTTCAATATCAGCTTTATAGAATGGATACATATATTGGTCAACACGTCCAATAGACATACCTGTTTGATTCTCTTCAACTACCAATAGAGATTCTACAGTCCAAACAGCTTGAATTGCTTCCCAGAAAGTACGAGGTTTATGTGCTGGGACATGTGCATTAACTTCAGAAATCTTTTGTAATTCTTTCTTACGCTTAGGATCAGTTTCCTTTGCAGCTAATTCAGCCGCATAGTCAGATAACCTCTTAGCGTAGATCATAACACCTTCTGTAGTATCAATAATAGATTTATAAAAATAAATTTTTTCAATATCTTCAGGATTATCATAATCCAATTTTTCTAAATGTTCCTTTGCTTCTTGTTGAATGTCTAACATGCCCTTTTTCATCAGTATTACATCATATCCAGGGTTTGAATCTCCACCACCGTTAACTGCATGGTAAGAACAATCTGAAACAAAAGATTCACCAGAAAGTTCCCAAACTCCAGCTTCACGATATTGATCTTCACAATATTCGTCAACGGATTTACCTTCCCAGAATGGAAAAAGTTCTTCACGCATAATCTTTTTATCTTCCTCAGAAATATAAAATGGATCTTGAGGACGTGTACCTATAGTATCAATTTCATCAACCATCCATCTCCATGCAATATCAGGAGAAAAAGCTCCAGCACGAGGTGCACCACAAGGAGACCCTACAATAAGCTCATCATCTTGAATTACTAAAGGTGCTGTTTCACAACAATAGCGGAAACATTTCGCACGTAATAAAATTTTAGGCATACCGGGATTTTCCTTAGCAATCTTTGTAATTGCTCTAGCACGATATGTTGTGATAGAAGGTTTCCATTTTAAATATCTTTCTTTCAACCTCTTTAAACGATCTGTCATTCCATTTGGAATTTCCTCATTTTTCATACAAGATGTTGCACAATTATTAAAACCTTGATCTGGTTCTTCTGAAATTTCTTTTGAAATGCCTTCAAACATTTTCATCAAAGTAGCTCGTTCTTCTACAGACATATTTTTAGTTGCTTCTGCAAACTTATTTGAAAACTCACGAATATCCAAATTTATAACCTCTCTTCTTTTATTATTTCAGATTTGGCTATCTGATATTTAAAACCTATTACTTGCCATACCCTATCTATAAATGTACTTTAACCAATTTCTTCGATAGCTTTTTTCAAAATACTTTGTATTAGCTTCATATCCTCTGAACTATAACCTTCCTGTGGTTTTGTCACGCTACAGAAGTCGGGTTTTTCTTCTGTAAATATTCCACGAGTAATTTCTTCTACTTTCCGCACGCCATATCCAACTTTGCGTATGTAGATAAGATTCATTGGTGAAACATTATCAGAGGTCATACCTTCACCTGCTGATCCACTGCCTAGAGTCATGGCAGGAAATAAATTAGTTGTAGCTCCCATACTGCCAAAAGAAGCTGGGGTATTAACAAGCACCCTTCCTACTGGTTTTCTCAATGCAAACTGGCGAATAACTTCTTCATCTTTTGAATAAATAACAAGAGTATGTCCATGTCTTTCACTTAGCAATAATTCAATACATTTTTCACAGGCATGCATCCAGTCATCTTCAATATAATAAGATAGTACTGGGCAAAGTTTTTCCCTTGAGTAAGGATTGGTCTCAGAAACATACTTCTGTTCTGAAATCAATAATATTGCGCTATCGGGAATACAGAAACCTGCTCTTTTAGCTAACTCCTGTGCTGATTTTCCAACCATCTCTGAATCCATGCTTCCATCGGAATGGAAAAAGAGAGAACCTATTTTTTCTGATTCTTCTTCTGTCATGAAATAGGCACCATTATTTTGCAGTTCATGTTTAACATCCGCTGCAATACAGCTATCTACAACAATAGATTGTTCTGCTGCTGACACCATTCCATTATCAAAGGTTTTACTGTCAATAATATCTCTCA
The DNA here is from genome assembly GCF_024623155.1 of Anaerosalibacter massiliensis. NCBI lineage: Bacteria > Bacillati > Bacillota > Tissierellia > Tissierellales > Sporanaerobacteraceae > Anaerosalibacter > Anaerosalibacter massiliensis. The sequence goes on along the minus strand of NZ_JANJZL010000009.1, from coordinate 98,792 downwards.
CCGCTTGTTTCACATCAGCTGTACGTTCTATAAATGCTGGTCCATTGCCAGCACCTCCATAAATAACAGGTTTTCCCGATTTATATGCTTCTTTAAGTAATTTAGGAACTCCTGTATTCATAATTAAAGAGGTTGCTTTATGGTTCATTAATTCAATTGCCCCGCTAGGTGTTACAGTATGCAAATGCGAAATAGCCCCTTCTGGCAATCCATACCCTTCTGCTGCACGAATCATAATATCAAGTGCCCTGCAAATTGTTTTCTTTGCTCTAGGATGTGGAGAAAAAACAATAGCATTGCCAGATTTAATTGAAATTAAAGTCTTGTATATAGTAGTAGAAACAGGACTGGTTGCAGGACATAATGCAACAATCGTCCCCACAGGTATACCTACATCCATAGTCTTGTTCTGACTATCTTCGTTAATAATACCTACGCAACGCATACCTCTAAGTTTGGTTGGTAAATACTCACAAACAAATCTATTTTTGATATATTTATCTTGCCATTTGCCATAATCAGTCTCATTACTGGACATCATAGCAAGTTCATAGGCATGCTTTCCAATTTCCTCTGCCATACGCTCAACAATCTCATCCAGTTTTTCCTGTGGAAAAGCTGCTAAAAGTTTTTGTGCCTCTCTGGCATTTTCCATAAGAATTCGTGATTCTTGGATGGAGAGCAAGTCATTGTCAATAATATTCATTTCTAACTCTCCTTTTATTTTTTATATTTATAGTATTTTTTTACAATATTGTCACGCTATATATATTAAGGGAGCAAATTCTCAAGAGAATAACGTGCAATAATTTTTTCAAGATCTGGATGTGGACTTGCAATAACAACTGAACTATAAACTTCTGCTCCCATATCTTCAACAGCTTTTACACCAGTTTCAACAGCTGTTTTACATGCTCCTACATCACCACTAACTAATACAGAAATATAGCCAGAAGCTACATTCTCATATCCAATCAATTCAACATCTGCAGATTTACACATTGCATCTGCAGCCTCCAAAACAAAGACTAGACCAAATGTTTCTATTAAACCTAATGCTGCAGAATTATACATTTGCATTTCCTCTCTCTCACTTTATTTTATGCATCAATATCATGTACTGAAACAATATCTCCAACGCTTTTAATTGGTCGTGGCATAACATTTTGTGCCGTCAATTTGCCTATTGCTGAAGCAGCAGCAGCTCCTGCTTCCACAGATGCCTTAACAGCAGCCACATCACCTTTTACCATAACTGTTACAAGAGTAGAACCTATATTTTCATATGATATGAGTTCTACATCAGCAGCTTTCAACATTTTATCTGCTGCCTCAAGTGCTGGAACCATACCTAGTGTTTCAATAAGACCTAAAGCTTCTTCTCCATAGTATCTCACTCATAGCTCCCCTCCTCTTTATAAAATGTGTGCTTTTTAAAAACCTTTTCAAACCAGTACAATCTTTTCAAATTGTTTCTCTTTAAAAATATCTATCTATTATTTAAACTCCTAGAATTTAAATAATAATCCAAATCATTAATCCTTAATATATTTATTAATTGTAGCTGCACCTTCTTCATGTGCATGATAGTAAATCCTCAATTGACCTGTTTGATCCATTTCAAATCTTGTTTCTTCAAGAAGACCATTAGCTTCAGCTGTCATTAAAGCTGCTACTACAGCATCTTTTTTAAGTGCTTTAAAATTGCCATATTCATCTTTCAAAGCTTCAATAACATCTTCTGCACATGCTTCTTTTACTGTTGTAAAGTATTTTAAAATAGCATAGTTGAGTGGCTTCATACTAATTAACCTCCTTTTTTCTGAATAAATCCATTGGATTCATTGCAATTACCAAGATACCAAGCATCATTAATATAGCAGAAATCCAAGCGATAGGAGGTAATGACCAACCATCTATACCACCAAATATTCCAAGTATTATCCAACAGAAGAATGGTCCCCAGAATGAATAAGTAGCATTACAAGCCATACCAAGAGCTGCACCACACATACTATTGCCCTTGTACCAAGTCATAAATGAAACAAATGCACAAAGACCACTTAAAGCAAACCAAATCATAGCAGGACCACTTGTGAATGCTTGACCAGCTAGAGCAAATGAAAGCTTAACGCTACCTGACATCTTGCCAAAGATAGGAACTAATATAAATAAATTTGCAAGTCCTGATGTTGCTTGGCGAATAGTAATACCTATTTCAGAGTCAATCATAGATGTACCATAACCAGCTATACAACCTTCAAAGCCCCAACCAAGAGCAGCAAAGAATGCAATACATAGACCTAGGAACATGCCGTCTGGAGCATCGTTACCAATGCTTGTACTGCCAATTAAGAAACTAGCAATAACACAAATAATAATACCGATTGTCACACGTTTACTTATTTTTTGCTTGAACAAAATCCTGCCTAAAATAGCACCGATGGCTGGACAAAGAGCAGTAATAGGAGTAACTATAGAACCGGCCATTTGAAGACCAACAACATAAGCTGTACTGGCTACAGGTCCTCCTGCAAGAGCCGCTAAGATCATCATACGACCTGGAGCAGTATTTAAACATCTTATGAAGTCTCCAAATTTACCTTTAATAGCTGCATTAATCATTGCCCAAATGGCACTACAGATATCGTTAACAGCACCACCAAGTGCGCCTAGTAAATACGCAATAGCGAAGGTAGATAAGCCAGCTGTATTAGGGCCATACCAGTCACTCCAAACCCCCTTAGTCATACCAAAAGTTAAAAATGCTGAATATAATCCATATGTAACGCCTGAAAATAAAGCTATCCTAACACCTTTTTTAAAAAATTGTTCTGATAATTTCTTTTTAGCAGCAACTGCAGATGGATCCGTTGCTCCCATTCCATCATTCATAAATAAAACTCCTTTCTCTATAAAATCAAATTTTGATGAAAACGTTTTAATACCTATTCAGAAACTTACCTTAATATATTGCTCTCAAGGACAGTATTACTGACTTTTTTTTAACAATACATTAATGCGGTATTGATTATAATATTAAATGAATTAGTTATTTTTTTATGGAATAAAGCAAAATATTTTATTGTATAATATATACGAACTTCATAATCCTTTTGTACTTTCATTACTTTTTTGTACTATTTACTTGTAAAATAATTATATAAAAATAGAACCAGTAAATTTACTGGTGAAAAAACTAAAATCATACCTTTCCTTAGCAAATATAAGAATATAAGTTCTAACCCCTTGAAATTTTACCTGCATGTATGATATACTGTAAAGGTTAGTTTGTTGATATGAGTATTTAATTAATGCAAAAGTAAATAATTTTTATAATAATCCTATCCTTATTCTCAAAACTAATTTTTAGACAGTTCTATTATTATATCCTTACTAATCTATGTAAAAAATTAGATATATTTCTTATTTTTTACTAATTATAGTATTTTAAAAAATTATATCCAAAGAGATTATAATAAAATCCTATTAAGGACAACCATTCCATAGGGTTTGAATATGTAAAAAGATATCAATTATATAGGCAGCAAAGAGGTGAGTTTTCTGTGTCTAATAATGTTAATCTAGATGATCCAGTTAAAATGTATCTGAAAGAAATAGGAAAAATTCCTCTTCTTACAAGAGATGAAGAAATTGAACTAGCAAAGAGAATGGAAGCAGGGGATGAATCTGCAAAAAAACATCTTTTAGAAGCAAACTTAAGATTAGTAGTTAGTATTGCGAAAAAATATATAGGAAGGCAGATGTCATTCTTGGACTTAATTCAAGAGGGAAATTTAGGACTTGCAAAAGCTGTTGATAAATTTGACTATAAAAAAGGCTATAAATTTAGTACCTATGCTACTTGGTGGATACGCCAGTCTATAACAAGGGCCATAGCGGATCAAGCAAGAACTATAAGAATACCGGTTCATATGATTGAAAATATAAACAAGCTTGTTAGGGTACAAAAACAACTTGTACAAGAACTAGGTAGAGAGCCTTTGCCTGAAGAAATAGCAAAAGTTATGGATATGGACGTAAACAAAGTTAGAGAAATAATGAAAATAGCTCAAGAACCTGTATCTTTAGAGACACCCATAGGAGAAGAAGAAGATAGCAATTTAGGAGATTTTATAGAAGATGAACAAATAGATACACCTGCAGAATCGGCAATATATACTATGTTAAAAGAAGAACTTCTTGATGTTTTGGAAACTTTAACTCCTAGAGAACAAGAAGTATTGATACTCAGATTTGGCTTAGGTGATGGAAGAATCAGGACTTTAGAAGAAGTAGGAAAAGAATTTAATGTTACAAGAGAAAGAATAAGGCAGATAGAAGCCAAAGCTCTAAGAAAACTTAGACATCCAAGTAGAAGCAAAAAACTAAAAGACTTTCTAGAGGAGTAATGTAATAAAAAATAGCCAAGATATATCTTGGCTATTTTTTATTTATTTATATTGAACAAGGACTGTATCCACAATCCTGACATTCTGCACAACCTCCGCTATGGATTAAAGTCCCTCCGCACATTGGACAAGTATCTGGATCCTCTTCTAATTGTTCTACTATTAACTCATCTATTTCCCTTTGTAATTCTTCAATTTTTTCTAATTTACTTAAACTAGGTTTATTTGAAATAAGTATTCCTTCTCTAGCACAACCATCTCTATAAATTGTAATGCCTTTAACACCTTTCTTCCAAGCATAAATATATAAATCTTCTACTTCTTCTACAGTAAATTCATTTGGTACATTGACAGTAGAAGATATACTAGCATCAATATATTGTTGCCAAACTGATTGTATATCTATTCTTTCCTTATAATTCAATGTTGAAGTAGTTACAAAGAAATCTGGCAATTCATCTTCTCTTGTTATATTATTTCTATCCATATATTCCTTCACTATTGGAGTAAATACTTTATAATAAGTATCCTCTTGATGCAATGATTCTGATTTCCTAGTATAGGATATTTGGAACATCGGCTCTAATCCATTGCTGCATCCAATTAAAGTAGATATACTTCCTGTAGGTGCTATAGTTAGAAGTTGGCTATTTCTAAGTCCATATTTCTTAATAAGTTCCAAAACATCTTCATTAACATTAGATAATAAAAATGGTGATTTTAATACCTTCTCAGCATTATACCTAGAATATGTTCCATGTTCTTTCGCCAATAAAGCTGATTCTCTTAAAGCCTCATTTATTAATACTTTTCCTATTTTATGAATTAATTCTATAGATTCCTCGCTACCATATTTTACTCCCAATTTAATGAACATATCTGCTAATCCCATAAGGCCTAGTCCAATCTGTCTTAATTCTCTAGACATTTCTCTTTGCTGTTCTAATGGATGTAAATTCATATTTTCATCTAATACTTCATTTAAATATATAACTCCCTCTCTTACCATTTCACCAAATCTTTGGTAGTCAAATTCAGCTTTTTCCGTAAATTCATTTTTAACAAATTCACTTAAATTAATAGAAGATAGATTGCAACTACCAAAAGGAGGTAAAGGTTCTTCTGCACAAGGATTAACTCCAGCAAATTCAAACTTTTCATCTTCACTCATCAAATGCCATGAATTAATACGATTTGTATATAATATACCTGGTTCTGCCATATTCCAATTATTTTTAGCTAATTTTCTAAATAGCTCTTTAGCATTAATCTTTTTCCTAATTTCCTCACCAGTAGCCTCTACTTTAAAATATAACTCAAAATCTTCATCCTCTACAACAGCTTTCATAAAATCATCATTTATATTAACAGATATATTAGCATAGTTTACCTTATCTAGATTGTTTTTTACATCAATAAAATCTCCAATATCAGGATGACTACAATCTAAATTGAGCATTAAAGCTCCTCTTCTGCCTTTCATACCAATTAGTCCTGTAACTAAGGAATAAAGATCCATAAATGAAACTGCCCCTGTAGTAGTGTTTGCAGCATTATTTACTTTAGCTCCTTTTGGTCTCAATTTAGATAAAGTAAGACCAACTCCACCACCATAAGAATAAGTTCTAGCCATATATTTAGCAGTGTCAAAAATAGCTTCAATATTATCTTCCACTTGAGGCATGACATAACAATTACTTAGAGTTATCTTTCTACCATATTTATCTAGTCCTCTACCTGCCAATATTCTTCCTGCTGGCATAAACTTCTTATCCTTTATGGCCTTTTTTATAAAACTATTTCCACCACTAACTCTTGTTAGAAAATCATCAAAACTTTCATTTTCAAATCTATATTTTTTCTCATAAATATCCCTTTGCAAATCTGTCATTTCCCAGCCATGTTTTCTAAGTCGAGCCCTTTCATCTCTATATAAAATGTATTTTTTAGCTACATCAGGCCTATTTTTCATTAGTTCAATTTCTACAAAATCTTGAATTTTTTCAATATGCACTATTTCTAAATTTTTAAAATCATTAAATGCCTTATCTGCAATTTCTTCAGCTAATAATTCGTCTACTCCTTTTTCCGTTTCTGACATAGCTTTGCAGATAGCATTTACTATTTTATCTCCTTCAAACTTTACAACTGCACCATTTCTTTTTTCTACTTTCAACATGAATTCCCCTCCACGTCTATATATAGTATATATTGCGATTATTAACACTACATATGTACAAGGTATCATATATTTATTTCAAAATCAAGCTGAAAATAAATAATAATTTTTAATAAATTAAACCTATCTTGTTTTCTACAGCATAAAGGATATAATTATTATATTATATACTAAGGGAGATGATTGAAATGGATAGAATAAATATTGAAAAAATAATACTTCATATTTTAGATAATTCCGTAGGAATACCTGCGTTATCTGAAGAAGAACATCCCTATAGTGGAGAGATAATGGAATTTTTAGAAATCCATATAGAAAAAGTTTTTGATGATATTAATATAAAAAAGGCTTTCTTTGATTCTGAAGAAAACCTTGTGAAAAATATATGTATAGATATTTCAAAAGACAATGACAACTTTATAGCGAAGACTAAAGAATTTGCTCAACTAATGTATAATATAATGGCTGAAAATCCCTCTATACCTTCTTGCGATTTAATTTGTGTTCTTTTTAATGGAGATGGTAGAAAGTATCTAGGCTTCTTTATATTAAATTATAAAACTTCTTACATACATTATATAGAAGAATCTGATGATAAAAGAGTTAATAAAGTAATAAAACAAAAAACAACATTACCAAATGTAAATCAAAAAATAGATGAATTTATAATAGTAGATTTAGAAGATTATTCAATACTGTTAAAGCAAAAGAAATATGAAATTAATGGTGAAAAGGAATATTATATCTCCAAATATTTATTGCACTCAAAGGATACATTATCAGACAAGGAAAAAATGGATATTGTGAATAAAGTATCTAAAAAAATAGTAAGGGACTATTGTGAAGATGATGTAACAAAAATGGCAAAAATTAAAAATGCTATAGTTGAATCTGTAGAAGAATCAGACACTATAGATATAGATCATATTAAAACAAAGGCCTTTAATGAAAATATAGAGCTTCAAAATATATATGAAGAAGAAATAGAAAAGAGAGGACTTACAGAAAAAACTATAGAGGTAAATGAACCACTATATAAGAAAATACCTAGAAAGCAAAAATTAATAATTGATGAAGATATAGAGATAAAAATACCTGTATCCTATTTAACTGGTAACGATAAAATAGAATTTATAAATAATACTGATGGAACTATATCTATTATACTCAAGAGTATCAAAGACATACAGGGAAAATAAATAAATATTAAATACAAATAAACTATTTCAAGTTCTTGAAATAGTTTATTTGTATTTAAAATAATTAAACTCTTACAATTTTCGTATATTTATTATAAACTTCAAACTGTTCATCTGTTAATTTATCATCTGTAATAATTGCATTTACCTGATTAAAATCAGCTATTTTATAAAAAGATGCTTTATCAAATTTAGTACTTTCACATAGAAAATAAATTTCATTTCCATACTCAACCATTGCCTGTTTGCTACTTGCTTCTATTGAGCCTGCCGTTGACAATCCTAATTTTAAATCTACCCCATTAGCACCTAAAAAAACTTTATCAAAATGCATCTTGCTAATTTGTTCTACAGTGGTAGTACCTTCAATCGTTTTAGCTGAATGTAAATAAATTCCTCCAAGAACTATAATACTGTAGTCTGTTTTGTCTGATAGTTGGTTTACTACACCAACAGAATTTGTAATAATACTAAGATTTTTAGCATCCAATTCCGCTGCCATTAAATATGTTAGCGTACTCGAATTTAAAGCTATGATTTCACCATCTTCAACAAGAGAAGCAGCATATTTGGCAATTGACTTTTTTTCATTAACATATTTACCCTGTTTGCTTGAGAAGTCATACTCATTTCCAATCTGCTCAACTAATATTGCTCCACCATGAGTTCTCTTAACTACTCCAGCCTTTTCTAATTCAGTCAAATCTCTTCGGATAGTTGAAGGAGATACATTAAAGGCTTCAGATAATTCTTTAATAGTAATACCCTTATTAACTCCCTTATCACTATTTATCTTATTTATTATTTTTAATAATCTTTCTTCTTTAAACATAGGCCCCATCCTTTAAATCATTTTATAAGTTTAGTTTAACAAGAAAATAAAACAAAGTCAAATTTATATGATTATTTATGCTTATATATGATAAATTATATTAGATATAATGATAATTTGTGATAGATTTTATTGACACAATACAGGAAATCGTTTATAATCAAAACATAGTTACCATAAATGAGCATAAAAGATTGGAGGAAATAAAATGTTAGTAAATAGTAAACAATTATTATTAGATGCAAAAAGAGGTGGATATGCAATACCCTCAACCAATATATTCAATTTAAATTCTTTAAAAGGTGTTTTAAAGGCTGCAGAAGAAAATCGTAGCCCATTAATTATTAGCTTGGCAGAAGTGCATACTGAATCACTATCCATTGGTGAAACTGCAAATATAGTTAACTATTATGCAAATAAAACGGATTTACCAATAGTACTACATTTTGATCATGGATTTACTCCATCTTTAGTAAAACAAGCAATAAATAAAGGTTTTACTTCCGTTATGATAGATGGTTCTAGTTTACCTTTTGATGAAAACGTAAAGATAACAAAAGAAATTGTAACATTGGCTCATGAAAAAAATGTAACAGTAGAGGCAGAAATTGGCCATGTAGGTGGTGGAGAATCCTATACTGATCCTGAAGATGATCATTCACAACTTACAACTGTAGAGGAAGCAAAACGTTTTGCAAAATTAACAAATGTAGATTCATTGGCAGTATCTATTGGTACAGCACATGGTACTTATAGAGGTACTCCTAAAATTGATTTTGAACGTTTGTCTCAAATTAATCAGGCAGTAGATATTCCTCTAGTTCTTCATGGAGGTTCAGGTTCTGGAAGTGAAAATTTACGTAAAGCTGTAGAATTAGGTATTTGTAAAGTAAATATTTTTACAGACCTTACTATTGCTGCCCATGATAAATTAGTAGATAATTTTAAAGATATAAATTATTATGATGCATGTTTACTTGCAGAAGAAGGAATTAAAGAATGTTTATTAAATTATTATTCAATTTTTAAAACGAAGAGAGGGATGTAAAATGGATTTAAAAGATGTTTTCTTTAAAGAAGGTTTTATATTTGATTTAAAAGGTAATGATAAAATAGAAGTTTTTGATGAAATGATTGAAGTTTTATACAAAAATAATAGGATTAGGGATAAAGAAAATTTTAAATATGCTATTTTAAAAAGAGAAGAAGAAGGTCCAACTGGAATTGGAAATGGAATTGCAATACCCCATGGAGTATCTGATTCTGTAAATGTTCCTACAATTATATATGGATATAAAGAAAGTGGTTTAGACTATGAATCATTAGATGATACAGATGTAAGTATGGTATTTATGATTGCTGTACCAAAAGGTTCTAATAATGAGCATTTGAAAATTTTAAGTCAATTAGCTAGAACTTTAGTTCACAAGGAAGTTGTAGAAGGTATTAGAAATGCCAAAAGTCCAGAAGAAATATTAAAAGTTTTTTAAAAGGGGGCATATAAAATGGCTAAAAAAATTGTAGCAATAACTTCTTGTCCAACTGGAATTGCACACACTTATATGGCTGCTGAAGCTTTAGAGCAAGCAGCTAAAAAAGATAATATTGAAATTAAAGTGGAAACTCAAGGGGCAAGTGGCGCTGAAAATATTTTAACAAAAGAGGATATTAGAGAAGCAGATGTGGTTATTTTTGCAGTAGATAAAAATATTGACACATCTCGTTTTGTAGGCAAACAAGCTATTACTGTTCCAGCAAATAAAGCTATTAAAGAACCTTCAGAACTTATGAAGAAAGCTCTAAATTATGAAGGAACAGAAATAGTAAAAGGAAAATCCGTAGATAATAATGAAAAAAGTATAGATTCTGCTACAGGAATATATAAACATATTATGACTGGTGTTTCTTATATGTTACCATTAGTTGTAGCAGGAGGTATCTTAATTGCTTTATCCTTTGCTTTTGGTATATATGCTTTTGAAGAAGAAGGAACTATTCCATGGGCCTTGTACCAAATTGGTGCAGGTTCAGCCTTTAGTTTAATGGTAGCTGTAATGTCTGGTTTTATAGCTCATTCTATAGGAGATAAATCAGCTTTTGCTCCAGGTATTATAGGAGGATTTATAGCTAATTCAATTGGTGCTGGATTTTTAGGCGGAATACTTGCTGGTTTAATTGCAGGATATTTAGTAGTCTTTTTAAATAAAAATATTAAACTTCCAAAATCCTTAAAAGGGTTAAAATCAATTATGATCATACCTGTATTATCTACTTTAATTATTGGATTGTTAATGTACTATGTAATAGGAAAACCAATTCACATAGCAACAGTTCATATTACAGAGTTCTTAAGCAGGTTGTCAGGTAGTGGAGCGATTATACTTGGTCTTATATTTGGGTTGTTCTATTTTGATTTAGGTGGACCAATGTCAAAAATTGTGTATACCTTTGGAGTAGGAGCTTTAGCAGAAGGAGTATATGGTCCAATGGGAGCTGCTATGGTATGTGGTATGGTTCCTCCAATTGGAATTGCATTATCTACCTTTGCTCGTCCAAAACTTTGGAATAAAGATCAGAAAGAAGCAGGTAAAGCTGCACTTTTCCTAGGATTAAGCTTTATTACAGAAGGAGCTATTCCTTTTGCGGCAGCAAATCCTAAAATAGTATTGCCTTCTTGTATGGCTGGCTCTGCAGTAGGATCTATTGTAGCACTATTATTAAATGTTGAAATAAAAGCTCCTCATGGTGGATTCTTCTTAATGTTTATACCAAATGCTATAGGTAATTTATTAGGATTTATTATTGCATTAATTGCAGGATCCTTGACTACAGCTATATTAGTTACAATACTAAAACAAATTCAATTTAAAAATAAGGAAACTGCTAATTAAAATAAATATTAAATAAAAATGGGAGGAATCTTATAATGTCTAGATTTACATTGCCAAGAGATTTATACTTTGGGGAAGATGCTTTGGAAGAGTTAAGAAATCTTAAAGGTCGTAAAAAGGCCATTATTCTTTCAGGTGGCTCTTCTATGGAGAAATTTGGTTTTCTAAATAGGGTTAGTAGTATTTTAAAAGAAACTGGATTAGAAGTTGAATATATTAAAGGTATTGAACCAGATCCATCAGTAGAAACTGTAATGAAAGGTGCAAAAGCTATGGAAGAGTTTAGCCCTGATGTTATAGTTGCTATAGGTGGAGGTTCAACTATAGACGCTAGTAAAGCTATGTGGGTGTTTTATGAACATCCTGAATTAGAATTTGATGATGTAAAAGAACCATTTAGTATTCCAAAACTTAGGAACAAAGCTATCTTTGTAGCTATTCCTTCAACTAGTGGTACTGCTACAGAAGTAACATCTGCTTCAGTAATTACAGATTATAAACAAAAAGTAAAATATCCTCTTGTAGATTTTGAAATTGTACCAGATATAGCTATTTTAGATACTAATATTCCTCAAACTATGACTCCAAAATTAGTTGCTCATACTGGAATGGATGCACTAACTCATGCTGTAGAAGCTTATGTAGCTACAAATAAATCTAGAATCTCAAATTCTGTAGCTAAAGAAGCCATTGCAACTATATATGATAATATTATTCCATCTTATAATGGTGATGCTAAAGCGAGAGGAGAAATGCACATAGCTCAATGTCTAGCAGGTATGGCTTTTAGCAATGCTGGCTTAGGTATTGCCCATAGTTTAGCTCACCAGATAGGTGTCCAGTATGGTATATCTCATGGATGCTGCAATGCTATTTTATTACCTTATATAATTGAGTTTAATGCTAAAACTTCCTTAAAAGATTTTGCAGAATTGGCAAGAATGCTAGGTTTATCAGGAGGAACTGAAAAACAATTAACTAATTCTTTAGTAAAATCTATACAAGACTTAAATGCTGAATTAAACATAGCATCTACATTAAAAGAAAATGGAGTTAAAGAAGATCTATTTAAATCTACAGTAGAATATATGGCCAAGAATGCAATAGTAGATGCAAATACACCAACAAATCCAAGAGAAGTTTCATATGAAGATATGAAGAATATATTAGAATGTGTATACTATGGAAAAGCTATTACATTTTAGAAAATAAATTAGTTTTAAAATAAAAACCTCTAATAATAACTAATACATTCCCCCTATGGTAAACAGATTAAATAAAAAAATCTTAATATCATAGGGGGAGTATTTTGATTTTAGACTACATGTTTAACTTTATTACTCTTTCTTAAAATAAAATCAACTAATGAAACAGTTCCACCAACTATAATACCAAAGTAATAATCTATAAATCGCCACAGTACCATGGCAAAGGTTATTATATTTTTAGGAAATATACTATTGTATAGAATATAAAATCCACCTTCAGCTGCACCTACAGTACCAGGTGTAGGCATAAGTGATACTGCCATATAATGTAGTGATTGGATTGCAATAATATCTAAATAACGTGCCTTAGAAAACCCAACCGCTAAGTACACGAAGTAAGTTATTGAAAAATAAAAGGTTAATTGAATAAAAGTAGCTATAATCAATATTAAAGAAGATTTCTTATCCTTTTTTATATTATCTATGCTAATCTTATAATCAGAAAGATGGGTATTTAATTTATCCTTTAATTTTTCAGTATCCTTTATTAACTTTAATTTATATCCAATAATAAAAAACTTATAGAATATCTTTCTTATTAATTCTTCATTATAAAAAAGTCCTATTATTAACAATACTGCAATAAAGTTAAACAAACATCCGGTTATTACAAAAGGTAAAGAAAGCTTTGCTCTTTGTGATAAAAAACTAAACTTAACTAAAAACATAAATATTGAATAAAATGTAACTGCAATCTGATATATTAAAAGTTTAGTTACCATTAATGAAGAAGCAGTTCCCACTTGAGCACCATCATTTACTAATGAATATACCTGAGCAGGTTGTCCACCAGTAGCAAATGGTGTAATAGCACTATAATACTGACCAATCATAGCCAGCTTAAATGCTGAACCAAAACTTCCCCCAATATTTAATGTACTTTTCATTTTATATATTATATAAGCATCACATGTCCAAAATAATACCATAGACAAAAAAGCTAATAATAAAAAAGTTTTATTTGTCTTAACTATCAATTGAGGAAAAACAGATAGATCATTATTATTTATTAATAGCCAAACTGTTAATCCTATTAAAGTTATTAATATAATATAGTTTAATGTCTTTTTCATATATTACTTTCCATACCTTCCTCTATAGTCTTAAAATAGAAATCTCTTTTTAATAGTGCTGGTATAATAGTCTCTAAAGCTTTTATAGTATTTTTAGGTGCATCTTTTTTATCATCTTTATGATTACTATCGTGCAAAACTATTATATCTCCTGATTCTACATTATCAAGAATCTTATGGACTGTGCTATCTACAGTAGCTTTAGGGTTCCAATCTTCGGTAATTATGGTCCAAAATATACTCTTTAGTCCGTTTTTACTTGAATAATACTGGGTAAACCCATTAAACACACCCCAAGGTGGTCTAAAATATTTTATCTCATAACCTAATTTATTGAAAATTGACATAGACTTTTCAAAATCCTTTTTAGTTTGCCATGGAGTAGACAGCCATGCACTTTTATGACTATAGGAATGCATAGCCAAAGTATGACCGTCCTCTACTATTCTATCAATTATTTCTTTATGTTCTTCTGCCTTTCTAGCAACTACAAAAAATGTTGCTTTAACATTATATTCTTTAAGTAAATCTAATATCTCTAATGTATAGGCAGGATTTGGTCCATCATCAAATGTTAAAAAAATGCTGTTATTACTAGAAAATTTTCTTTTTACAGAAGATGAATAATGCCTAAAATAAAGACTAGGCAAACCAGCATATAGAAATATTATAAAAGCTAACACTCCAACTATTGTATAAGCCTTCATTTAACCATCTCCTACTAAAAATTCTTCATTAACTTAATAGATTCTTTAGCCAAAACATTCATATTTATATCGTATCTAAGTTTAGCCATTCTTATTTCATATTCAATAATCTCATTTTGATTATTAATGAAATCTGTAATAATACATTTCAAACTTTCTATATTAAAAGCAATTCTACCTATTGCTTTTTCTTGGATAAACTTCATATTTTCTAACTCTTGTCCTAATTCTGGTTTATATATAATAAGAGGTAAACTAGAAGCAATAGCCTCAAATACTGTAATTCCACCTGCTTTAGTTATCAGCAAATCTGATTGTAACATCAAGGGGGCTACTTCATTGGTGTATTTAAGAGGTATAATATTTTCTAGATTCCATGCAGAAATAGATTCAAATAAATCATTATTTTTGCCTGTCAGTACTATGGCTGTAATTTTATTTAAACTATTGAGCCATTTATAAAAACCTTCATCTTCTGGTATTAACCCCATACCTCCTCCCATAATCATTAACAAAATATGTTCCTCAGGTAGGGAAATATTAAAAGAAGATTTTAGAGATTTTAAAAATTCTTTTCTCAATGGAATTCCTGTTACAACAATCCTTTCCCTCTTTATACCCATTTTTAACATTTCTTTTTCCACATCTTTAGTGGCTACAAAATATTTATCACAATTGGGAGCTATCCATTCCCATCCATTAACTACATCTGTAATGCAGGTAATCAATGGTATTGAAACATCATAAATATCCTTTATATCAGAAATATATTGGGATACTATTGGAAAAGTAGAAATAATAAGTTTAGGGTTAATATCTAGAATATAATCTTTTAGCCCGATTAAAATAGGTCTACTAAAAATTTTATTCATATTAGATCTTGGTTTTTCATTTCCTCTATAATGAAAATAGTTATATAGTTTTGGATTATTCCTAACTAAAACATTGTAACCTTTGTACATAGCTCTTGATAATTTAGGAAACAATACTTGAAATATATCTACAATTTCTATACTTATGGATGGATCTATTCTTTGTATCTGCTCCTTAATACCTAAAGAAGCCGATGCATGTCCAGCACCAAAACTAGCTGTTAAAATTAATATATCCACTTTAGAATCCATTGCTAAAAACCATTCCATAATTAAAATCTTCAATTAAATTTTCACCAAGATAAACAATATTGTCAGGACAAAATCCATTGCATGCTTTCTCCATATTTTTTTTGATATCATCTAATTTTTTAGGATCCCTCATGATAGATTTTATTAGTTCTTTTAAATTATCTATTCCATCTACATAAATAGCTAGTCCACTTTTTATTAAAAAATCAAGATTTTCCTTTTCATGACCTGGTATATAGTAAGGAACAACTATAGGAAGTTTCTTAGCTATTGCTTCAGAAACAGTTAGCCCTCCTGGTTTAGTTATGATTATATCTGAGCTTTCCATAATATCTGGAATATTTCTTGTAAATCCATAAAGTATAATCTTCTGCCTTTGTATTAAATTAGCATAATCCTTCTGTATAGACTCTCTTAGCTTTTCATTATTGCCACAAACTACTACAATACGATAATTATCATTTATATTAGTAATACCCTTCAATACCTTTTTCATATCCTTATGTCCCAAGCTTCCTGCCATTAATAATATTTGGAAGGCTTTTTTCTTAATAGGTTTTTTATCAGTTCTATTTAGAAATTCATTTTTAATAGGTATACCATATGAAAATATTTTATCTCTAGATATACCATGTCTGGCTAAAGATTCTTTTATATGATCGCTGCTCACAATATAAGCATCTACATTTTTATTTATATAAGTTTGATGAGCTTGAAAATCTGTTACTACAGAAATAAATGGTATATCTATCAATCCTTCTTCTTTCAAATATCCTATTGCTCCTATTACAAAACAATGAGTTGAAATAATCAAATCTGGCTTTTCTTCTAAAATTATATTGTATATTTTATTTTTAGAAATCTTCAAAACTAATTCAGTCATTAATTTATTAGTCTTCCTTTTATTACTAATATCATATAAATTTCCATACACCTTGGGAAATTTATCTATCAAAATTTTATAAGAGTGAAAAATGACAGATTCTAGTTTCCTATTTACCTCCCATAATGCATCTCTTTTCTTAGCTATGAAACCATGTTTAACAAATTCTTTTTCTAAACATGATGCAGCTTCATTATGACCTCCACCTATAGAAGCTGTAAATATAAGTACTTTTTTCATATATCCTCATCCTTTGCTAAATTCGGTTTAATGATTTGAAATTAATTTATGGATTTATACTATCTAAAAATTATCTATTAATTATCTATTAATTATCTATTAATTATCTATTAATTAGAACGAAATAAAATAAATTTCTACTGCATTATATATACATTATTTTTTGTATTTCTACATTTTATTATAAAACTTTAATCTTACTTTTAGCTTAATAAAATCTTACAATACGATTAAAATTTCATTTCTTTATTAAATATTATAAAAAAATAAGAGAAATCTTTAAATTGATTTCTCTTTCAGTTTCATATTATAACTTACAATTTTGTTAGGTACATAAATAATAATATAGGCTATGCAGTTTCTCCTTCATTATAATATTGAGCTTGAGAATACCATAGTTCATAATATTTCCCATCTTCATCTTTTAACAAATCTTCATGGTCCCCCCTTTGTATTATGCTTCCTTCATGAAATACTGCTATTTCATCACAAAACCTACAAGATGAAAGCCTATGGGATATATAAAAAGCAGTTTTTGTACCTACTATTTCATTAAATTTAGAATAAATCTCAAATTCTGCTATAGGATCTAATGCAGCAGTTGGTTCATCTAATATTATAATAGGTGAATCCTTGTATAAAGCCCTAGCCAATGCTATTTTTTGAGCTTCTCCTCCAGATATCTCTACTCCATCTTTATCAAAATCTTTATATAATGGCGTAGATATTCCTCTTGGCATAGTTTCCAATCTGTCAATAAAGCCAACATCTTCTATAACTTTTTCTACAAATTTTTCATCATAATCTACTGCTGCTGCTATATTTTGTCCTAATGAAAATGAAAAAAGCTTAAAATCTTGAAATACTATAGAAAATAGCCCCATATATTCTTCATAATCATATTTTTTTATATCTATACCATTTAGAAGTATCTCTCCTTCATCTGGATCGTATAATCTACAAAGAAGTTTAATAAAAGTAGTTTTTCCTGATCCATTCATTCCTACTATAGCTAAGCGTTCTCCTATATTTAACTTTACAGAAACATTTTTTAATACATATTCATCTGTTCCTGGATATTTAAAAGATACATTTCTAAATTCTATCTCATATTCATTATCATCCCTCTTTTCCACTGGTATTGTACCTTTGTACTTCTCCCCTTCTATATTTAAAAAATCTATGTACAATTGTAGATATTGATTATTGTTTATAATATTATTAATTGACGTTAAAATTTCTGTGCTTCCAGCCATAAATTGATTTATACTTCCTGTATATTGGACTATACTACCTGCTGATATACTTCCTGATATAGCTTTCAACCCTACAAAAATATATACCATCCCACCCAATAAGGAAGATATAAATGCATCTATTCCACTATATTTTGTATTCATACTTTCTATTTTTTTAAATAAGCCCTTTAAGCTCTGGATAAACCCTCCTACTTCCTCATTAAATATTTTTCTCTGATTATATAATCTTATTTCTTTGCCAGCATTATAGTCTTGAATTCTTTCATAATAGAAAGCAAGAATTCTATTAGCACTCATAATTTCACTAAAATGTTTAAAAAGTTTCTTATCTGATATAGTTTTTAGATGTAAATTAAATATAGTTCCTAGTAAAACTAATACTAAGAATCCATAGGAAAAAATTCTATTATTTATAAAATTTAAATATCCAACTCCTGTCATATCTAGTTTAAATAATCCTGCACCAATTATAATTGAAATAATAACTGTAGCTAAGCCCTTAACCAATTCTCCTAAATAGCGTACAAAAGCTATAATGCCACCACCATTCATATTTTCTGCTTCTGATATTTTTGTACGAAGAGTATGTGTTTTTGGATTTTCAATATGTTCATAATCCATATTTATTATTTTCTCATTAATTTTCATATCTTGGTTTTGAATCATTATATCTTTCAATATAGTATGTAAGTGCTCAAGACCATTAGATATAAGATGAATAATAAAATTCAATCCTATAGTTAAGCCTATTAAAAATATAATATTATTTATATCTTTTGTCTTTAACAATCTATCAATAATTTTTCCTACCATATATATATTGATAAAAGGAGCTATAGATTTGAAAACAGAATCAAATATAGTAATAGGTACTATCCAAGATTGAAGTTTATGAACTTCCATTAATCCAATTTTTAAAGTTTTTATACTATATTTAAGTTTATTCTTAGGCATAATTTTCACCACCTATATCATTCTTATAATAATATGATTGAGTGTCATACATTTTTCTATATTTACCATCCATTTTCATAAGGTCATAATGATTTCCTTCTTCTATTATTTTTTCATCTTCTATAAATACTATCCTGTCACAAAATCTAGTAGAAGATAGTCTATGGGATATAAAAATACTAGTATGATTTTCTGTTAACTCATCATATTTTTTATATATTTCATTCTCGGCTATAGGGTCTAATGCAGCAGTTGGTTCATCTAATATTATAATGGGCCCATTTTTATATAAAGCCCTAGCAAGCATTAACTTTTGCATTTCTCCTCCTGATAGTTCTATAGCTTTATCAGATATTGATTTGACTAATAGGGTTTTCTTACCCTCTGGTAAGGAGTTTATTTTTCCCATAAGTCCTGATAGATTTAAAACTTTATCTATCTTTCCATTATCAATATCTTCTTCTGGCTGTAACGCAATATTTTTTTCTATGGATATAGGCAATAAGTAAATATCTTGAAATACTACAGAAAACATTGTATAATATTCGTCCCTGTTGTAGAGAGTGCTTTTCTTACCATTAATATATATTTCACCTTTAGTTGGAGTATATAAACCACAAATAAGCTTTACTAAAGTAGTTTTCCCAGCACCATTAACTCCTACTAATGCTAATTTTTCTCCCTTTTTAATATGAAGATTTATATTTTTTATAGTATAATCTTTTGATTCAGGATATTTATAATAAAGATTTCTAAGTTCTATATCACAGGGTAATTCATAAGACTTTGGTAAATCAATTCCTATCCCTCTATTCATATTATCTTCCATCTCTAAAAATTCCCTTGAATCATTGTTCTGAAGACTAATAGCATTTAAAGAATTAAGATTTTTTACAATTCCAGAAAGCCATGTAGAGATACCAGATACTGCCCCAAAATATAGAACAAAATTTCCTATATTCATATTCTTATATAAAACTGAATATATGAGAAATCCATAGGTTATGCCATCCCTTAAAAGGATTAATATCCCATCAACAATATTAGCAAAATACCTATGGAGTATATTTTTCTTTTGGAAATATATTCTTTTTTTCAAAAGCTTATCATACATACCTTGAAACCAAGAAGACATATTATAAAGTCTCATATCCTTTGCTGATTGAAAGTCTCCTGTTTTATATCTTATATATCTAAGCTTTTTTTCTATAGGTGCTAAATTGTCTTTATTTTTATGCTCATAATTATTCACGTACTTTCCTATAAAATAATTTACAAAAGATGATATGATTATAAATATAATTATTAGAGGATGAATTGTAGATATTATACCTGTATATAGTATAAATCCTAGAATATTTGAAAAAAATTCTATACTAGTATCTATTATTTCCTCAGTAGCAGAACTATTAGAATTAGTAGCCATGCTTGCTTTTATAAATTTTTCCTGTCCTTTCGGACCATCTATATTTTCAAAATCTGTATCTATAGCTTTATCCATTTGTAAAATTGAATATTTCATTCTATGAAAAATCTTCTTGCCTAATATATTAGATGATGAAGCTTTTAATATAATATTAAGAATAATAATTCCTATAATAGGTGAAAAAAGATTTCCTATCAATTGTAAAGGAGATACTTTTTCCAAGACAGAATCAACTAATACCTTAGGTAAATAAATTTCTAATAATGGAATACACACTTTGGCGAGAACTTGTATTGCAGATAATAAAAATAATAACTTATCCCATCTCCATATATTTTTAAGTAAATAGATGGTATTTTCCCATGTTGAATATTTAGGTTTGGACTTCCTAGTATTTGTATCTATCATTTTTATCACCTCAACTATATAATACCATTAGAACTTATTTTATATATAAAAAAGCACCAGTGGTCACAATTATGACATCAATGGTGCTAAAATGGTAGAATTATTTCTGTTGCAAATACACCTTCTTCAGATTGCCTATTTATAAAACCATCATATTTACTAACTATTCTATCCACTCTTTTCAGTCCAAAACCATGATTTTTCCCTAGTTTTGTACTTATATATCTCATATTCACTTTTTTTGCTTTACCTTTTGCAGAATTAGTTATAGAAATATATAACTGGCTTTTTATTTCTCTTATGTATATCCTTATAAATCTATCATCTAGATTTTCTAGTTTGATTGCAGCCTCAATAGCATTATCCATTAGATTTCCAATGATAACACATAGATCTACTTCTGATATTTGAATATTTTCTGGTACTTTTGCCTTTGCATTAATATTTATATTTTGATTGATTGCTATAGACAATTTACTATTTAATATAGCATCTACCATTATATTTCCTGTTTTTAAAACTGTGTCTATTTCAGTTAAATCTCTATCTAAATCATTAAGATACTCCTCTATATCTTCATATTTACCCAAAGAAATATAAGCCTTCATTGTTTGTATATGATTATGATAATCATGTTTCCAACCTCTCATTTGTCTATATATATTTTCAACTTCGTTATAATGCTTTGTAATGAGATCTTCTTGATAGTTAGCAATACGTCTATCTACTAATTTAGATATTATATATTTAATTATGAAAAAAATAATGGCGATTAAAATTAAAATAATTCCAATAGTAATTAGTAGACTTTCCCTACTCATCTATTACACCTCTAAAATATTTTATAAATGCCATATTCGTTTTAGAGTACTGTCTTCTACTAATAGGAATTATATCACCATTATCTAGTTCCAATTCATTCTTGCTTATTCTTTTTATATGCTTTAGTCCAGCTATATAAGATCTATGGCATCTTATGAATATATCTTCATCTAATTCTTTTTCCATTATACTCAAACTTTTTCTAGTAATATATTTTTCATTTGTAGTATTTATTTCTAAATCATGACCGAAGGATTCAATATATATTATTTCATCCTGAACTAATCGATGAATCTCTCCTTGATCCTTTATGAGAATTATCTTCTCTAATTTTGGAACTCTTGCAACTGCCCTGTCTAAGCATTCATATAGCTTTTTCTCTTCTATTGGTTTAATTAAATAATTTATTGCTTCCACATTATAGCCTTCTCCAATATAATCAGAAAGGGCAGTGATAAATATTATATTTATAATATTATCTTTTTTTCTAATAGTTTTTGCTAGTTCAATTCCATTTTGTCCTGGCATTTGAATGTCTAATAAAAGTATGTCATATCTTTTATCCATAATCCAGTTAAAATTAAAACTTTCTGCACTATAAAATACTTCAATTCTAACCTTCATATTTCTTTCTTTTGCCCAGTTAGCTACATACTTTTCTAGGAGTTCCACATGTATTTTTTCATCTTCACATATAGCTACATTGATTATATCTAACATTTTAGTTCACCTCTATATATCGAACTATTTAGATTATATCATATTAGCTATTGACTTAACTTTTCCATAGATATGTTAAACCCCTTACTCCATATAATTATATTTAAAATAACTAATATAGCTATATTAATATATCTACCATAAGTAAGTAACGTTGCCCCATAATGGATACCCGCTAAAATAAGTAGAATTAAAAATAATGGTATAATAGCCAATCCCTTACCTTGGTTAACTGTATCAAAAGGCTCAGAGAAAGGCAAAGCTGTTTTTGACACTCTGAAACAAATTACAATAAATAATAGTATATTTAAAAAAACTATTATTAAATCTAAAAGTATACTTCCCTTAAATATAAGCATAAATATTATGCTTTGGAAAATATACATAGGAAGTAAAAAATTTGCAATAAAAGCTTTTATAGTTCCTCTAAATATATCTTTCGTACCTTTAAAAGATACTGCTTTATATATCCAAGCCCCTTTATACTTATCTGAATGCCCCATAGTCATGATCACAGTGGGAACTATAAGAGCAATAAAATATATATTGAAATATCTCTTACTAATTGCTATAGCATCCCATCCTTGGGCTTTTAAATCTGATAATAAAAATATAAATGGAAAAGCTAAAGCCAATCCTAAAGATGGGTATACTTGTAGTTTAAATTTCCTTTCTTTTTTCATCATATTGGTAGCGAACCTAAAAAAGGTTCTTTCATCTTTAGTCCTACATATTACTTTTGACAAATAATAGTTAAGCCCTTTACCTCTAACTTTCATATTTCCACTGCTATTATTAAGCTTTTGTAAATTGCTTTCAAAATAAGGAGTCAACTTTATATATATAATTATTGATAATATAGGTATTATAAATGCTAAAATTGAAAATAATACTATATGAAAATTCCGGTTATTTTTTATTATTAATTCAAAAGGTCCAGCAAACCACATAGATGGTATTAAATATTGCCACCATTTAGGAACAAAATTAATATTCATAATATCACTAAAATCAAATAATCTACCTATTAATTGATAACCTATAGATAAAGTTACTGTTAAAATTATTTGAACATAATTTATAATATCTTTAAGTTTCTCTCCATCGAAAAACTTAAGTATCAACAAATATAACAATGCAGTCAAAACTACTATGAAAAAGTCCATAAGTATTATTTCTATTAGAAATAATATAAAAAATAGAAATCCATTTTTAAATAAAGACACAATCAATGCCGGCCCTGTAAAGGAAAATGTTACATAGAACATATATATCAATATGTGTATAATCTTTGCTACATTTAAAGTTTTATCATCTACCGGCTTTGAAAGAATTATATCCTTATCTCTCAAGTCCAAAAGTACAGAAGAAAAATCTGAAACCAAAGTAGTAAACATCATAAATATCAATATTCCAAATAAAAAGCTCATTTGAAATAGATAGTTATTTTGGGAAATAACAAAGGGAATTAATATACACCCAAGTAGTATATATACAAGTAGTGATCCTACAAATCTATTTCCTTTCTTCTTTTTAGAGGAACTATTCATTGTAACTGTAGGGACTCTTCTTTCATCTAAGGTAAGTTTAACTTGGAGTATTCTTCGCATAACAAAATAATCTACTCCAAGATTCTCAAACAGTCCTTTAAGTTTATCTAGAAATTTTAATATTTTAAAGTCCTTCATACACTACACCCCTTGCACTATAGATACAATTTCTTCTGCAATATCTTTATGCTCTTTAAATCCAGTAAGTTCATTAAATATTTCTTCCAATGAACCCTCTATAGATTTTCCTTTTAATTCATCAAAACTTCCATCGGCAACAATTTGTCCATCATTAATTAAAATTATCCTATTACTTATTTTCTCAACTACCTCCATTATGTGGGAAGAATAAAATATAGTCTTTCCTTGAGATGCCAATTCAGCTAATACCTCCTTAAAAACCATAACACTATTAGCATCCATACCACTTAATGGCTCATCTAAAAATAGTATATCAGGATTATTTAATAAACTTGATATTATAAGTACTTTCTGTCGCATTCCCTTTGAATAAGAAGATATTCTGGAGTCATAAACATTTTTTAGTCCGAATAAATCCATTAATTTTTGTGCTTTTTCATCAACTTCATCATAATCAAGACCGTAAAGTTCACCTATGAAAGTTAAATATTCTCTTCCAGTTAAATTGTCATATATTTCTGCTGTTTCAGGAACATATCCTATCTTACTTTTATATTCTACATCTCCATTAGATATATCTTGTCCCAAAATCTTTATTTCTCCTTCATAATCCTCAATAAGTCCTAGCATTATTTTTACTGTAGTACTTTTGCCAGCACCATTTGGACCTATATATCCTATAATTTGTCCCTTATATACATCTAAATTTATTTCCTTTAATACTTTTTTTGTACCAAAACTTTTTTTCAATCCTCTTATGGTTATTATTGGTTCATTGAATAGTTCCATATCTTCACCTCTTTACATAAATTTTATTTATATCCTTTTATGATTATTTTTATTATATGTTATAAGATACCATTATACAATGTTAATATTTTCACTCCTATAAAAAATATATAAGTAAATGATAAATGTTTTCTAAATCGTCCACGATGTTGCTTGTTCCATTTAATTGTACATATTATTATTGATCCAAAAAAATAAAAAAATTAGGTGCAAGCTATCATCTAGCCTACACTTAATTTTTAGTTAATCTTTCTTTATTTTTACATTCGGGACAATAGCCATATATCTCAAACTTATGTCCCACAATGTCAAAGTTAGTTGTTTCTTCAAGGGAGTTTTCATAAACTCCAAGAGGACAGTGCCCTATATCTACAGTTTTATTGCAGCCCATGCACACTAAATAGTGCTCATGATCTATTCGATTTAATTCAAACATAGATGTGTTGTCTTCTACTATAGTTAGCTTTACTGCTATTTCCTTCGATATAAAAGTATTAAGTACTCTATATATAGTTGAAAGACTAATAGATTTATCTACTTTCTTAACTTTTAAGAAAATCTGTTCTGCAGTGAGAGGTGTATTTGCTTGTTTCAATACTTCAAATATAATATTCCTTTGCTTTGTGTTCTTAATCCCATGCTCTTTAAAAAATTCTTTATTATCTTTGAGCTCTTCCACTTAACTCATCACCCTTCAAGAAATGATTGTATTTCTTCTTGAACCTCTCCCACTTTCACTTCGTTTAGAAGTAGGAGATTCATACGTTATTTGGTATTTAAGTTTCGACCTAAAGTATTTAGGTAATCCTTAAACATATTTGGATTGTCCAAGAACCCATTATCCCTCCCTTGTTTTATAAGTCTAGGAGTACATTTATCATATTTTCTGATTTATTGTCAGCAATTCATCACCCACTTAAAGAAGTGGATATATTGTTGCTAAAATATGGATATAAATAAATTTAGTTAAATTTATTTATTGAAAAAAGTATAACAAAACAAATAGCATTTATAATTACAATAACTGCTCCTGTTGGAAAATTTAATATATATGATAAAAGAGTTCCTATTATCACACTTGCCACTGATATAAGCGATGCTATTAATATAGTATCTTTAAATCCTTTAGATATTTGTAATGCAGTTACTGTAGGAAAAATAATCATACTAGAAATTAGCATAGTACCTACTACACGTATGCCAAGAACAACAGTAATAGAAGTCAATATGGTTATTAAATAATTCATAGATTTAGGATTTAACCCAATAACTGTTGCAAATTCTTCATCATAGGTTATAGCAAATAAATTATTATAAAAAAATAATGTTATAAATATAACCACAGTAGATAATATTATTGAAAGTAACACATCTAATTTGCTAATTACTAGTATACTGCCAAAAAGATAAGAAAACAAATCTATATTAAATCCCTTTGCCACGCTAGTGATCAAAACACCTACTGCTACAGCAAAAGATGAAATAAGTGCTATAGCAGCATCACCATGTAAACCTGCCTTTTCATTAAGTTTTAATATTAGAAAAGATGAAAGAATCACTAGTGGAATAGATACTACTAGTGGAGATTTATTCAAAAGCAATGCAATGGCGATTGTTGCAAAACTTACATGGGCCAATCCATCACCAATCATTGAATATTTCTTCAACACAAGAAATATCCCTAAAAAAGAACAGGATATAGCAATTAATGAGCCTACTAAAATAGCCCTTAATATAAAATCAGATTGTAGTGCTTCTAAAATTAGAGAAATAACATTTTCCATTTATATGCCTCCAGTATACTAATCCTTTATGATAAATCCAAAATATTTGACCATTTCTTTAGAATGACGAAAATCTTCATAGCTACCATAAAAGACTAGTTTTTTATCTAAATATAGTATTTTACTTATATATTTCTCTATAGACAATATATCATGAGATACAAGGATTATTGTGACATTTTCCTTATTTAATTCTTTCAAAAGTTTGTAGAATTCTTCCCTTATTTCAGGATCTAAAGCACTGGTAGGTTCATCTAAAATCAATATACTAGGACTTGATACCATAGCTCTAGCCAACAATACCCTTTGTTGTTGTCCTCCAGATAAATTACCTATTTTTTTATCTTTCAAATCTCCTATTTTTAATTTGTTAAGTATTGTATCTACTCTATTATAATCCTCTTTTGAATAAAATTTAGTGCCTCTCTTTTTAGACAATAATCCGGTGATTACTATTTCCTTTACCGTTGCTGGGAATAATCTATCATTTGTAACTCCTTTTTGAGGTACATATCCTATAGAGTTTCTATCTGCAATATTTTGATGAATTTGACCTTCATAAGAATTAATAAGACCTAAAAGTATTTTGATTAATGTTGTTTTACCAGAACCATTAGGCCCTACAATACCTACATAGTCCCCCTCTTCAACTTCAAAGCTAATATTTTTTAATACTTCATTTCTACCATATTTAAAATTTAAATTATCTACAGTTATAATATTATTCATTATATACTAACCCCTGTTTCAATTTTTCTAAATTTTCTTCCATTATTTTTATATAAGATATGCCTGATTCTAATTCTTCCTTTGACACATTGTGAGCCCCATGTAATAACATCATTTCTGCCCCTGTTTGTTCTGATATAATATTAGCTACTTTTGGATCAATTAGCTCTTCATAATATATCACCTTAATTCCTGAGGACTTCATATTCTGAATTAGCTCAGTTATCCTTTGAGGTGTAGGCTCTGCATTAGGAGTAAAACCATTATAAGGAGATATATATTCTAATCCATAACGTTTAGCAAAATATCCAAATGCAAAATGTCCTCCATATATAATTTTTTTATGTTTTGTTTTCTCAAAAGTTTTAGTAAACTCTTCATCTAGTTTTTGTAATTTCTTCTTATATGATTCTCCATTTTGCCTATAAAAATCTTCATTTTTCTTATCTACTTTTACAACAGATTCCACTATACTATCTACCATCTTTTGTGCATATACAGGATCTAGCCATATATGGGGGTCTTTTCCTCCATGATGATGGTGATCATGATCTTTATCATGGTCATGGTCTTCACTATGTTCTTCTTCATGATGATCATCTTCATCTATAAGATCTATTCCTTCACTTAAATCAACAGTAACTATATTATTCTTACCAACATTCTTTATTACTTTTTCTGCCCAAGGCTCCATATATTCTCCTGTATAAACAAAAACATCGGCTTTCTTTATATTTCCAATGTCTTGAGGAGTAGGTTCATAAGAATGGGCTTCTACTCCAGGAGGAAGCAATAAACTTACTTCTCCTTTATCCTTTACAATCTCTCTTGTAAAATCATACTGGGGAAATAAAGTAGTAACTATTTTTATCTTTTCTTTTTTCTCTCCTTCTACTGATTTTCCCTTAGTTGAACTACAACCAGAAATTAAAGTTAGTATTAAAGTCAATATCAATATACTAGTAAGAACTTTTGTTTTCTTCATGAAAAGCCTCCTTAAATTTTTTAAAATTAATATCTATAATGAATTATAACGCTTATTCGCAAATGCATATCATTAGCAACTAAAACTTTTCTAAAAAAATCCCTTAACATTAATGTTAAGAGTTATTTCAACAGATTCTGTACTACAAAAACATATAAAAATCCTAATCGTTCTAATTTATCTTTTTAAAATTATATCTAATTCATTATATATAGTCAAGTAAAGTTTAATTTATTCTTGCAAAACCCTATATTTTCCTCTGTCTATACTCTGAAGGAGTCATATTCATATAGGATTTAAATACACTAGAAAATTCACTTGGATTTTCATATCTTAATTCATTTGCAATTGGTATAATAAGCATACCTATCTTTTCCAAGAGAATTTTACTTTTCTCTATCCTAAGCTTTTTAGTATATTCATATACAGTATCACCTAATATTTCTTTAAATCCTTCTTGTAATTTACAAACAGTGATGCCTAATTCCCTAGCTAAATTATTAACAGAATGTAGAGATTGTAAATTTTTTAATAGTGTATTTTCTTCTTTATGTACAATATTGATTATCACTATCATTTAACTTAAATTTTTTGTCAACATTTTTCTATCTCTATTATTAAGAAATAAAATGATCTTACTTCCATTTTGCCCCATTATCTAAATTTTAAACATTCTTTTTATTTTATTATTTAAAAATCCTGCTACAAACACAACAGGATTTTTAAATAAATTGTATCATGATGTGGTAATTCTTCTAATTTATCATAACCTAATGCCTTTGCCACATTGTTTATACACTCGTCTCTATTAAATTCAGTAGTCATTTTATTCATACTTTCAAGCGCTGTTATGTTTTTCATGAGCATACTAAATAAAATTATATCTGACCCATATTCTATATAGCTTTGATGTCTATTGTCTTTAACCCCTTTTAAGATTGAATTCATATCTTTAAAGAAATGCTTTTTAATTTTAATAAATTCCTTGAAAAAATTTATTTTTCTTTGCTTTTCTCTTTTTTTCTTTTCTTGTTACTTTTTTCATTAAAATCCCCCTAAGATGTAGTATTATAAACATATTTACCTCTCTATTATAACATTTTTTACTACATCTTTTGGGGATATTATCTCGAAAAATATTTAATCTTTAGAGCTGTTTTATTTAGTAATTGCAGATTGTACTTCTTCTACCATTTTCATAGTCCCTGTGAAACCACCAGAGGACACATACCACACTTGGGCATCTAAATATATAATTCTATCGTTTTTATATGCTTTTGTAGATTTGATTAAATCATTATCTAATACTTGTTCAGCAGAAGTTTCTCCTCCAACTACAACCCCTCTATCTACTACAAAAAGATAATCTGGGTTTTGTTCTACTATATATTCAAAGGTTATTTTTTGTCCATGAGTTGAAGATTCTATATTTTTATCTACTGGAGTTAATCCAAATTCTTTGTGTAAAATACCAAATCTTGACCCTTCTCCATAAGCACTAATATCTCCATCATTAGCCATAATTAACAAAGAATTTTCATCACTTTTTTCTGCCTCTTTCTTTAAGTCATTTATAGCACTTTCTACCTTTTCTATTTCAGCTTTTACTAAATCTTCTTCTTCATAAATTTGTCCTAATATCTCCATATTATCTTTAAAAGAACCTATATAATCCTCACCATCTATAGCTAAGTATACTGTTGGAGCTATTTCTTTAAATTCATCATATAATTTCGCTTGTCTTCCTGATATAATAATTAAATCTGGGTTAAGTTCATATATCTTTTCAAAATTTGGTTCTTTTAAAGAACCTACATCTTCATATTTATCTTCTTTATATTTGTCTAAATATGTTGGAATTGACTTCTTTGGTAACCCTATTATATCTTTACCCATTTTATCAAGAGCATCTAAAACACCATAGTCAAATACAATTACTTTTTCTGGCTTTTTATCTAAAGTGGTTTCATCTAACTCATGTTTAATCGTAATAGATTTATCTATACTCTTTCCTTCACTATTATCTTTACTAACTTCTTTATTTCCTTCTTGTAATGGTTTAGTATTACATGCTGTTACAGCTAAAGCAGATATTATCACCATTAATAATAAAATTAAACCTTTGTTTTTTTTCATTATTTACACCTCATTATTTAAATATTTTTTATTAAAAATATGCACATATCTTATTGCTTTCTATATCTTGTATCCTAAAATCTAAATCATATATTTGTTTCAAAACCTTTTCATCAATAATCTGATTAGTTTTATCATTTTTTACTATTTTCCCATTTTTTAAAGCTACTATATAGTCTGAATACCAAGAAGCAAAATTAATATCATGTATGACTATAATAACGGTTTTCCCTAGCTTATCTACCAAACCCCTTAATATTTTCATTATTTCTACAGAATGTTTCATATCTAAATTATTAAGTGGTTCGTCTAAAAGTATATATTCCGTATCTTGAGCAAGAACCATTGCTATATATGCTCGTTGCCTTTGCCCACCACTTAATTCTTCTAAATACTTATGCTGCATACTTCTAAGCTGCATATATTCTATGGCTTTATCAACATACTTTATATCTTCCCTATTTATTTTCCCTTGACTATAAGGAAATCTTCCAAAGCTAACAAGTTCTCTAACTGTCAATCTTATATTTATATAATTTGATTGTTTCAATATAGATATTGTTTTTGCAAGTTCATTATCATCCCATTCTCCTATTTCTTTTCCTTCTATAAAAATTTCTCCACTAGTTTTGGGAATAAGTCGACTTATCATAGATAATAATGTGCTTTTACCTGCCCCATTAGGCCCAATAAAAGAAGTGATTTTCCCTTTCATTATTTTCATAGATAAATTATCCACAACATTTTTATCCCCATATTGCTTTACTATTTCTTTTACTTCAATCATATCTTATTCTCCTTTATTAAAAGATATATAAAATAAAGACCTCCAATAAAATTTATTATTACACTTATAGGTGTACTAAAATTAAACACTCGTTCAACTAATAACTGGCCTCCAAGTAAAGCAACTATACTTATTAAACCAGATACTGCCATTAGATATCTATGTTTAAATGTACTTAAAAATTCCCGAGCAAGATTCACTACTAATAATCCTAAAAATGTTATTGGCCCAACTAAAGCTGTAGATACTGAAATTAATAAGGACACAACTATTAACATTCGTTTTACGATATCATCATAATTAATGCCCAAATTAATAGACTGCTCTTTCCCTAAGGATAAAACGTCTAGGATTTCAGTATATTTATAAGTATATATAGTTAGAATAAATACTAACAAACTACTTATCCATAAAACTTTAACATTTATATTATTAAAACTTGCAAACATAATATCCTGTACATGTAAAAACTCATTAGGATCTATTAACATTTGCATAAAAGAAGATAAACTTTGGAACAAACTTCCTAATATTAATCCAGCTAGTAAAAGAAAAAGAATATCATTTTGATTTTTTTTAAATAAAAACTTATATACTAATGCTGAAAAAAATATCATTAAACTACCTGATAAAATAAAATTTAAATTATTATTCGTCACTATTATATGGCCAGAGCCAAGAACAAAAATGATAAAAGTCTGAATAAAAATGTATAAAGAATCCAGTCCTAATATACTAGGAGTTAATATACGATTATTAGTAATAGTTTGAAACACCATTGAAGAAAAAGCTATAGAAACTCCTGTTATTATAATTGCAATTACTTTTGGTATTCGCTTAGAGAGAAAATAATATTTATTGTTACTATTTAATCCTGAGAATATAAAAATTAGTATTAATATTGTTGATATAATAATGAAAAAGCTTATTTTTCTTTTATTATCCATTAATTCCCCTCCTCACTAATAAGTGAAGAAATATGAAACTTCCTATTACTCCAACTGTGAGGCTAATGGAAATCTCATAAGGGTATATAATTATGCGACCCAATATGTCACAAAACAAAAGAAATACTGCACCAAGTAAAGCTGTATAACCTATGGTTTCTTTCATATTATCTCCATGAAATAGTTTGACTATATTAGGTATTATAATCCCTAAAAAAGGTATTCTTCCAACTGTAATTATAACTACGGCTGAAATCAAAGCTACTATAATAACCCCTAGATTTACAATTCTGTCATAATTAAGTCCTAGATTTGCCGAAAAATCTTCTCCCATTCCTGCAACAGTAAATTTGTTAGCATATAAAAAGCTAATAAATACAAGAGGGATACTTATATATAGAAGTTCATACCTACCTTTAATTACCATAGAAAAATCCCCCTGTAACCACGAAGAAATATTTTGTACCAAATCAAATCTGTAAGCAATAAAAGTAGTTATTGAATCTATAATATTTCCAAGCATAATACCTACAATAGGTATGAAGATAGTATTTTTAAATTTTACTTTCTTTAAAATTTGCATAAATAATAAAGTTCCTGCTACTGCAAAAATAAAAGAAATAATCATTTTTTGAAATGAGCTAGATGAAGTAAACAATATTAAAGACACTAATATCCCAAGTTTAGCAGAATCTACCGTTGCTGCCGTTGTCGGAGACACAAATTTATTTTGACTTATCTGTTGCATAATTAATCCACTTATGCTCATGCCCATTCCAGCTACAATTATACTTACTAAACGAGGTATTCGACTTAAAACTACTATCTGGACTTCTTTTTCATTCAATTGCAAAATATCTGATAAACTTATTTCTTTAACTCCAAAAAATATTGAGGCTAACGATAGTATTACTAATATTAAAACTAAATAAGATTTTTTCATATAAACTCCTTAGTATATGTACAAATAATTTGACATATCTTTTCTTTATTGCTATTATTAAAAATAATTCTAAATGATAAAGATTATCATTATCAATAATATCATCTTTTAATTATCTCTTGTTTGACAATATTTATGTTTTTATAATTATCTTTAGGTTATTTTAAAGGGGGGGATTCAGTTGCCCATTAAAAAATATATTAATAAAATTCTTGAAAAGTTTTTTCTATGTACCCATATACCAATTCAAGCTTTTGAACATAATGGCAGTTTAATTAATACAGTTGGATTTAATGAAAAATTCAAAAAAATATTTAATGATAATAAAGTTTACAATAAAATAAAAATTCAAACATTGGCTAATAAAAATAATTCTCTAGTAACCATACATTGTTTAAATAATATTTACTTTACAGCTTACTGTATTCACCCTAAGAGTATGGAAAATATTCTTTTTATTTTAGGACCTTATTCTTCCTGTAAAGAAAATAAGATGGGTATTGTATATAAACCCACCGACTCAATTAAATACTCAATTTTTCTTCTTCGTAAAATAATAGACGACAATATATATGATCTTGAAAAACAATCCATAGACAAAAACATTTATAGTTTACATGTAAAAAAAGCTATTGATTATATTAGTTTAAATTATGATGAACCAATAACATTAAGTGATATCTCTAACTATCTTGGAATCAATAAATCATATTTTTCTTCTATTTTTAAAAAAGAAACAGGTAAAACTTTCACCCAAATGTTAAACAAAATTAGAATCGAAAAAAGTAAAGAGTTATTACTCGAAACTGATTTATCTGCATTAGATATCGCTCTTTCAGTTGGCTTTAACAATCAAAACTATTATAATATAGTCTTCAAAAAAATTACGAATGAAACACCTATGGAGTTTAGACACAACCTTAGAAATTATTAAATCCCTTTCTTTTTATCTTACTATTTTTAAAACTGTATGACATTATTTTATCAAGCCTTTTGTTTTACCTTATTAAAATATAATCCCATTAGTAAAAAGACTATAGCAAATAATAATTGCATAGATATCTCATATTTCATATCTAAAAAAGAATTAACTGTCATTTCATTTATTTTTACAAAATAATAAGTTGGGAAAAACTTTGCTATTTTAAGGACATTTTCTCCTAGAACCTCTTGGGGCACCATTACTCCAGACATAAACGAAGTACCTAGAGATAGCACAGTAGACATTGCATTTATAATAAACTTATTTCTTGTTATATTATTAATTAAAAATGTAAGACATAAAATTGAAAATGAAAAAACAACTACATTTATCACATATTTCTCAAAGTTAACCTCTCCAATATATTTACCTTTTAAGACTATGCTTCCTAAAATAAAGATTAGTGTAATCATACCTGCTACAGTTAGCTGCCCCAAATAGATTTCTTTGTTAAACTGTAAAAATTTCTTTGAAGATATTTTCATCCTACTTCCAATATTTTCATCCGTAAAATCAGTCATTACCAAACCTATTGCCGCAATATAAATGGCCATAATTACATAGCTAGTAAAGTTATAATAATACTTAAACCAATCAACAACACCTCGATTGTTCTCTTTATTATCAGACTCTACTAACTCTACCTCTGTTTTTTTATCTAATGCTAGCTTTACATCCTTTAAATCATATTCTCCATTTTCATAGGTAGCATTGATAAAGGTAAGGAATTTATTGATCTGGTTTTCAATCTGTAAAGATTCTGTTTTTCTATCATCATTATAAATCTGAATAGAATTTTCCTTATTAATTACCTTTTCATCAAAATCTTCAGGAATTATTATTATAGCATCTGCTATCCCTAAAAAAATCTGTTCCTTTATATATTCTTCATCTAACTTAGTATCAATTATATTATTCTTTTCCTTTAAATAATCCTTTAAACTATTTGATAATTCACTATTGCTGTTATCTATTATTCCTATATCTAGCCTAGTTTCTATGAAATTAGATTCTCTTTGTACATTACCAGAACCATTTAGTATTGATAGAATTAAAAATATAATTGTATAAGAAAGAATAACTCCTTTGTTTCTCAATGCTATTTTAATAAAATGCTTAAATACTGTCATAGTTTTTCCTCCTTAAAAATATATAGGATGTGAAAATTAAAACTATACAATAAATAGATAAAATTAATATTCCTTCTCCAACACTTTTTGTACTTTCTAAAAGATTTATCCTATATAAATTATTAGTAATTATAGAAATTGGATTTATTCTGCTTAAAATAGGTGCATTTTCATCAATCATAACTTTAATCTCAGGGTTCATCATTCCTGATAGGAATGATAAAGCCAATGTTATAGCTATAGCTATTAAAGTTTTTACATTGCTACTTTTTTTATTAGAAGCACCTATGAACACCCCAAGGGCTACTCCAAACAAATTTCCCATTATTAATAAAATAGCACTATATTTTATTTCATTAAATAAATTAATCTTCAAAGCATATTTTATAAAAATAATTAGTATACCATTTGCAAATAAGTTTAGAAATAATGCAACTATAACCCCTGCTAATAAGAACTTAGACTTTCTTAGTGGAGTAATATTGAGCCTTTCACCAATATTAGATAAATTGGCTTGGATTAAACTCACCGTTTCAATACCAGCAAAAATTCCATAAGTGGAAACCATTGCAATTAGTGAATAAAAAATAATAACTAAAGAATTTGCCTTTTGATTTCTGTCTAATATATAATCTGCTTCAAAATCGTAGTTTTCAATTGGCCTGTTCAGTTTTTCCATTTGTTTTATTTGCTCTACTACTTCTTTTATTATTGTTTGATTTATCCCAGATTCTTTAACTTTTATATTTAAATCCCTATCTATAAATCCATCTATTTCTTCATTATCTAGCTTTTTAACTATCTCATCTTGGGTAATTTCATGAATATTTAAAAAATCAATTTCTTCTAATATATATACAATGGGATTTTCACTATCTACTCCTACATTTATATTTTCTAGTTCACTATTCAAAACTTCACTAAGAGCTGTATAGAAAAAAATTGCCATAATTAATGGATATATTAAACTCCAAAATGAAAAACCAAAATCCCTAAATAAGTTTTTCCCTTGATATATACAATTTCTAAATATATTTTTCATATCAATCCCTAAGCTCCTTTCCTGTTAACTCCAAGAACACATCATTTAATGAAGGTAATTGGCTGTGAAGCTTTGTATAAGTTAGATTGTTTTCTTTTATAAATTCTAAAAGATTAGCTAAATTGTTAATACCATTTTCAAATTTTATAATGTAATACTCATCATCTTTCTCTACATCAATTACATGAGGTATATTTTTCATTTTATTAATAGTTTCATCCTCAATATTTAAAAAGCCAACTATTATCTTTTCTGATGTAGTTATCATAGCTTTTAGTTCTTCCTTTGTTCCTGAAACTAAGCTTTTTCCATTATCCATTATAATGATCCTTTTACAAAGCATTTCTATCTCTTCTAGATAATGGGTTGTATATATAATAGTGCTACCTTCTTTATTTAACTTTTTTATTCCATCTAATATAAAATTTCTACTTTGGGCATCTACTGCAACAGTAGGCTCGTCTAGAAAAATAAGCCTAGGCTTATGAGCTATTCCACAAGCAATATTCAATCTTCTTTTTAGCCCTCCACTTAACTTCTTGGGATAAAATTTTTCATATTTCTTAAGTCCTACAAATTCTATAGCTTCTTCTACATATTGTTCTCTTAGATTTTTATCCTCTATATATAGTCCACAAAAATAATCTATGTTTTCTTTCACTGTCAATTTTTCAAACACTGAAACTTCTTGAGGTACTAATCCTATTTGTTTTTTAATATCATAAGAATCAGGAGTCATCTTCTTTCCCAATACTTCTATTTCTCCCTTGTCAAAATTTAGTAGAGAAAGTATACAATTTATAGCTGTAGTTTTTCCACAGCCATTAGGCCCTAAAAGCCCTAGAATTTCTCCTTCTTCTACTTCCATATTAAAATGGTCAAGAGCAATTAATTCTTTATATCTTTTCACCAAATTATTCACCTTTACTATCATCTTTACCACTCCTATACTTCATCTTAATCTTATTATATAGTTTTAAAACCTTCTATTGTAGTGTATAGAGTTATAATAGGATATGACATTTGTCATATATTAAATTGTGTTTTCCAATGAATATTAGTATAATTAAAATATGAAATCATTCTAAAAACTTTGATAGGAGATATGTATGAGGCGTTTTTTTGAAAAATCTTTTATTATACTATTTTGCCTATATAATACTTATAAATTAAATACAAGTAAAGATTTGGTTATCTATTTCCTTATAAGTCTAACTATTTCTTTAACTCTAGATTTATTAAACAATGGGAAAATAAAAACTATTATTTACTTTTCCTTTATACTACTATGTTTTTATCATAAATTATTTATTTTCTATTTTCCTTTGATTTTATATAATATGTGCTTAGATTTTAAAGCATATACTGTATTTATTTTGCCTTTAATTTTTATGAATTTTTCCACAACGAATTTACTTGCATCTATTGGCTCAATCTATCTTTCAATTATGGCTAGAAAGTATAATATTGTTCTGTATGAAAATAAAATAGTAAGGGATGAATTAAAAGAAGATACCCTTTATTTAGAAAAATATAATAAACAATTAAAAATAGATAAGGAAAAAAATATTCATATTGCTATACTTACAGAAAGAAATCGAATTGCAAGGGAACTTCATGATTCTATAGGGCATTCCATAAGTAGTAGTATATTGCAAATAGAGGCATTAAAAGTAATTTCAACCGACAGTCATGTAATAAAAAACTTAGATCTTCTTCAAAACACCTTAAGGAATGGAATGGATGACATCAGGAAAAGTATACATAACTTATATAGTGAATCATTAGATCTTAAAAATCAAATTGAAAAACTATGTATTGAAATACCTACAATTGATACTGAACTTATATACAAAATTGAAGATGAATTAGGATATGACTTAAAACTTGATATATTATCTATTGTAAAAGAAGCTATTACCAATTGTGCTAAACACTCCAATGCTACAAAATTAAAGATAAGCTTATTAAGTCAACCTAAGTTTCATTCTATAACAATAAAAGATAATGGAAGTAAATTTGATAAAAAAAGTTCTCTTAAAAATAAAGGTATAGGTTTTCTTTCTATGAATGAAATTGCCAATAAGTATAATGGTTTTTTCAATTATGTCTTTGATGATGGATTTAAAATACATATAACTTTAATGAAAGGATAATTTATATGAATATTATAATTGTAGATGATGATCCATTAGTAGTAGAATCTTTAAAAACAATTATAAATGCTAGTGGAATAGATATACTAGCAATAGGCTATGATGGCTTTCAAGCTGTAGAACTTTATAATAAGTATAAACCAGATCTAATCCTTATGGATATAAGAATGAAAAAAAGAAATGGTATAGATACTGCTAAAAAAATTTTAGAAATAGATCCTCATACTAAAATTTTACTACTCACTACTTTTCAGGACAATGAATATATTGCATCAGCCCTTTCACTAGGCTGTAAAGGATATATATTAAAGCAAAATATTAAAGGTATTATTCCTGCAATAAATGCAGTCCATTCTGGAAATTTAGTTTTTGATTCAAAAATTATATCAAATATTCAAACTTATTCTGAAAAAGATATTGATATAAAACTATCTGATAGAGAATTTGACATTCTACTCCTAGTAGCAGAAGGATTAAATAATAGAGAAATTGCAAAAAAACTCTTCTTAAGTGAAGGAACTGTTAGAAACTATATCTCCACTATGCTTGAAAAACTCTCCTTAAGGGATAGAACCCAACTTGCGATTTACTATTATAAAAAGAAATTTGGAGTAGAAGGATAAACCATTGGGACATCAGACGGCGTAAAAAGTACTTTGTAAAGAATTCAATATGCAATATATAATTAAGCTACTCTATACATTATATTGTATTTTCGATTTGTCAAGTAATAGTTTTTGCACAGTCACGTCCCAGTGGCTTATAAAGCCATAAACTTTCTTATTCTATTATTTTCAAAACTATTAAAAAATTGTTCTTTTCTACCTTCCTGAACAATTTGTCCATCTTCCATAAATATAATTTTATCGGCAATTCTCTTTGCAAAAGCCATATCATGAGTTATAATTAAAATACTCATATTGTTCTCTACTAAATTTTCTATTATATTTGATATTCCTTCCCTTAACTCTGGATCTAAAGCAGAAGTTGGCTCATCTAAACACATAATCTTAGGATTTAATGCACAAGCCCTAGCAATAGCTACTCTTTGTTTTTGACCTCCTGAGAGCTCAAAAGGATAAGAGTCTATCTTATCTTCAAGTCCCATAGTATTTAACAGTTCCAACGCTCTATCCCTTGCTTTATTTTTAGATGCTCCAAAAACGTTTATAGGGGCCTCTATTATATTTTCTATTACTGACATATGAGGAAAAAGATTATAATTTTGAAAAACTAAACCTATCTTTTTTCTTATAAATCTCATTTCCTCAGAACCAGCATAAACACTCTTATTGTTATAATCTTTACATAAATAAGAACCATCTATTCTAATTGTACCACTATCACATTTTTCCAAACTATTTATACATCTAAGAATTGTAGTTTTACCTGCTCCAGATGGCCCTATAATAGCTAAAATTTCTCCCATTTCTAATGTAAAGCTTATATCTTTTAATACTTGTTTTTTCCCCAAATTTTTATTTAAACCCTCTACCTTCAAAATCATTCTTCTCCCCCTATTCATAATAAGAATACCTTCTCTCTATTTTGTTGAAAACTGCTGTAAGTATAGCTGTTAAAAATAGATATATTATTCCTACTAAAGCTAATGGAATTAATGAAACATCTCTATTTGAAGCAATTTTTCCAGCTCTTAATAATTCTCCAATTCCTACTACATATACTAGAGAAGTGTCCTTTACAAGAGTAACAACTTCATTAGCAATAGAAGGTAATACTATTTTGAACATTTGAGGTAATACTATCCTTATAAATGTTTTATATGGAGTTAATCCTAAAACTTTAGCTGCCTCATATTGTCCTTTATCAATAGACTCCATTCCCCCTCTAAATATTTCTCCAAAATATGCACCATAATTTAAAACAAAAGCTATAAATACAGCTATGAATCTATCAAAAGTTATTCCTACTATAGGTAGCCCAAAAAATATAAATACTATCTGTAGCATTAAAGGTGTACCTCGCATTACCCATATATAAAATTCCGTTATCTTAGATAAAGGTTTTATTTTTGACAACCTTCCTATGGAAACAATAATTCCTAATGGAATAGAGAATATGAGAGTTAGAAAAAATATTTCTAAGGTTATAATAATTCCATCAACCATAGATGGCAATAAAGTATATATATATTTAATCATAATATCATCCTTTTACTTTAATTGTTTTCTCCAAACCATTTTTCATAAACTTTATTATAACTTCCATCCTTTTTCATTTTATTTAAAGTATTATTAATCTCTTCTAGCAATTTTTTATCTTCTTTTCTAATACCTATACCATATTCTTCTTCTCCAAAATCATCTTCAATTATTTTATAATCTCTAGGATCTTTCTGTTTAATATAGTATCTTGCAAGGACTTCATCTGATACAACTGCATCTACTCTTTTGGCTTCCAAATCCATAATTGCCTCATTATTTGTATCAAATAGCACCGGTTCTCCACCTTCAAAAGTTGCTACTACTTCAGGTTCTTTATTTATAGCTTCAAGAGTGCTAGAACCATTTTGAACTGCTACTTTCCTTCCTTTTAAATCATCCTTATTGCTTATACTGGAATCTGCCAATGTAATTATTATCTGCTTGTTTTCTAGATAGGCTTGAGTAAAATTAACTTTTTCCTTCCTTTCTTCAGTAATGGAATAACCATTCCAAATAACATCAATATTACCTGAATTTAATTCAGTTTCTTTCATAGACCAGTCTATAGGTTGAAATTCCACTTTAAGTCCAACTCGTTTAAATACTTCTTCTGCTAAATCCACATCAAAACCCACTAAATTTCCCTTATCATCCCTAAATCCCATAGGAGCAAAAGTATCATCAAGACCCATTACTATACTACCTTTTTCTTTCAACTTTTCATAAGAATCTTTATTTGATACTGTCTCTTTTGAGCAACCAGTTAAGCTAACAATACTTGAAACTAACAACATTAATAAAATTATAAAATAATTTTTTCTCTTCATTAATATCTCTCCTTTTATTTTAATTTAAAAATCAGAAATAAAAAAACTCTCGCCTCTAGCATTACACTAGAGAACGAGAGTATTACTCCGTGGTCCCATCTCTATTTATCGATACCTCACAGTATCAACCTTATCGAGTACGACAAATATATGTTTATACTCTAGCACTATAACGGGTGCAGGTAATCCGGAGACAGTCTACTACCTAATAGGTTTCAATGTCTAGCTCAGAGATGTGTTCAAAATACACTCAAATGCCCCTCTCACCAAACGGGAACTCTCTGTAAAAGAAATGTATCTTTACTATTTCTCATCAAAGCTTTTATTTCGATTT
This sequence comes from Anaerosalibacter massiliensis, assembly GCF_024623155.1. Taxonomy (NCBI): domain Bacteria; kingdom Bacillati; phylum Bacillota; class Tissierellia; order Tissierellales; family Sporanaerobacteraceae; genus Anaerosalibacter; species Anaerosalibacter massiliensis. Next base: position 56,968 of record NZ_JANJZL010000009.1, on the reverse strand, counting down.
GTTATGATAATATATTAATATACTAAAGTAAAATTGTCAACATGTTTTTATAGCTATTGTGAAAAATTTATTAAAAAGGCAATTTGCCTTATAACATATTGTTCAGACAAACTGCCAAATAATTCATATTATATTAAAGGATCTTCAATTAAGGTAGTAATATGAACATACCCTTTATATTTTATAATATATTCTTCTTTCCTACAGTTGCAAGATACACTACAAATTGCTCTTCACCATCTAAACCAAGCAATCTATTTATCTCATCGTCATCAAAAGCTGCAATTGCACAAACTCCACTATCTATAGATTGAGAAGCTAAATATAAATTTTGGCATACATGACCTGCATCTAAATGTATATATCTATATCCTCTTTCGCCATATCTCCATTTCATCCTATAAATTGCTGTACTCCAAATGAAAGTTACTGCACTGTTCTTTATAAAAATTTGATTTCCACAACTATTAGTTACTTTTTCAGCCATATCAGGTTCTATATTAACTTCCATTAATTTATGTTCAATAGCTAAATACCTATATAATCCTGGTTTTATTCCATCTACTTTATTTATAAGAAGATAAGTTTCAAAGGAATGTCTTGCCCCTGCTGAAGGTACATTTCTTATGGTTGCTGGTATAGAACTAATTCTTTTTACCCCTTGAGTACACCACAAAAGGTAGGACAGTTCTTCCATAGTTAAAGGTTTATCAGCGTATTTTCTTAAGCTTTTTCTTGATTCTATAGCCTGCCTTAAATCTATATCTTTAACTTTTATATTCTCTACCGATGGAAGAAGTATTAATATTGTATCCTTATCATATTCTACTTCTAAAGGAGGCTGAGGTAACTCTTTGTCTTGGTCTGTTTCACCTAAATATTTATATTTTGTTTTCTCAATAAACTCTTTTCCTATATTATTATTCATATTTATTCTCTCCCTTTTCTATTTATAGTTAAATTTTATAATAAACCTGGATTAATTTCTACATATCCTTATCTACTTTCCAAATCCTCAACAAATTTAGTTGCAGCAGGGGATAAGGATACACTCTTCAAAAAGCAAACTCCAATACTTCTTTTTGGTATTTTCTCAGATAATTCTACTTCATATAGTATTTCATTCTCTAAATAATCCTTCGAAAACTCTTTTACGACACAAGATATGCCTAAATTTATCCTTGCAAACTCTAACAATAAATCATGAGAACCAAGTTCAATTTCTGGCTCAATTTTAACTCCTTTTGATAGTATGTATTTTTCAACATATCGTCTTGAGTTTGATTTAGTTTCAAGTAATATTAATGGTAATTCTGCTATTTCACTAAAGTTTAAAGGAACGGAAATCTTATCTTTATACTTTTCTCCACAAACAAATATATCATGAATATCCATTAATTTTCTTATCTTTAAAGTAGAATCTTTAATAGGTAAATTGCAAATTGCAATATCAACTTCCCCAGATTTTAATAAAGTACAAAGCTCTAAAGTTGTACGATTTATAATTTTTAATTTAATATTTGGATACAGACTATGGAATTTTTCTAAAAATGGTAACAGAAAGTAACGTGATATAGTATCTCCTACCCCTATCCTTAATTCTCCTGCCATTAAATTTTTAGATTCTATTATTTTCTTTTCTCCCACATTAATTAAATTAATAGCAGAATTTGCATATTCAAATAAAGTTTCTCCTTCGTTTGTAAGAACTACTCCTCTAGGTGTTCTTATAAAAAGCCGTATATCTAATTCCATTTCAAGTTGTGAAATTGCTTGACTAACAGCTGGTTGTGTCATATAAAGAGATTTTGCAGCTTTAGAAAAACTTCCACATCTAGCTACTTCACAAAAAATTTTGTACAAATCCAATTTAACAGACATATAAGCACTCCTTATATCTAGCATCATATATATTTATTTTACTTATATCATAATATGGTGTATATTACAAGTGAAAGGATATTCGTTCCTCTCAAAATATATTAAAGGAGAGATTGGAATGGAAAGAATAGTTGGAACTGCCGTTAGAGGTCTACGTGCTCCTATTATGAAAGAAGGAGATGATATTGCAAAAATCGTTGTAGACACTGTATTAAAAGCTTCAGAAATAGAAGATTTTTCTATCAATGATAAAGATATAGTTTCTATAACTGAATCTGTAGTTGCCCGTGCCCAGGGAAACTATGCAAGTATCGATGATATTTCAAAAGATATAAGTTCAAGATTTGGAGAAGAAAATATTGGAGTAATATTCCCTATCCTAAGCCGTAATCGTTTTGCTATTTGCCTTCGTGGTATTGCAAAAGGAGCTAAGAAAATTGTATTAATGCTTTAATACCCTTCTGATGAAGTAGGTAATCAGTTAGTAACCATTGATGAACTTGATGAAAAGGATATCAACCCTTGGACAGATGTTTTGACAGAAAATGAATTTAGAAAACTTTTTGGATACAATAAACATCCTTTTACTGGTGTTGACTATATTGATTATTATAAATCTATAATTGAGGATTATGGTACTGAATGTCAAATCATATTCTCAAATAATCCTAAAACTATTTTAGATTATACTAAAAATGTTTTAACTTGCGATATTCACTCAAGATTTAGAACAAAGAAAATATTAAAAGCAAATGGCGGAAATAAAATTTATAGCCTTGATGATATTTTAACCAAATCTATTGATGGAAGCGGTTATAACGAAGCCTATGGTCTTTTAGGTTCGAATAAAGCAACAGAAGAAAAAATAAAGCTTTTTCCAAGAGACTGCCAACCTATTGTTGATAAAATTCAAGCTATACTTAAAGAAAAAACAGGAAAAACTGTTGAAGTCATGATCTATGGCGATGGTGCCTTCAAAGACCCTATAGGCAAAATTTGGGAACTAGCTGACCCTATAGTATCTCCAGCTTATACTAAAGGACTTGAAGGTACTCCAAATGAAGTAAAACTAAAATATCTTGCCGACAATGATTTCGCAAATTTAAAAGGGGAAGAACTTAAAAAAGCTGTTTCTAAGTATATTAAGAATAAAGAATCAAACCTTGTAGGCACTATGGAAACACAAGGTACTACTCCTAGAAGACTTACCGACCTTATAGGTTCTCTTTCCGATTTAACTTCAGGAAGCGGAGATAAAGGTACACCAATTGTATATATTCAAGGTTATTTTGATAATTATACAGAGTGATACGAGAAAATAATTTTACCCTAAAATATATTATGATAAACCATAAGGATAATGTGAACTTCAAAACCCCTATGGTTTATTACTAATTTATTAAAAAATATTATTTATACATAATTCATAACTATATCTCTAAAATTTTCTATATCTTTTAAATTATTTTTTATTATATCATATACTATTTCCCTATCTAAATCTATATAATCATGTACCAATATATTTCTAAAGCCTGCCATATTGCATAGGTTTAATTTCAAATTGTTATCTATTATTTTATTTTCGAATAGGATAATAAATACTTCCCTATTGCTTTCAGGTTTTCTAAATCTCATATTAGCAATTATATGATTTCCAATATCTATTACACATTCTATAGCTAAGTGCAAAAATCTTTCGGCAGAACCATAAATCATTAAATTGTTTAAATATTCATCCTTAGAATATTTACCAACTTCATATAGAAATTTAATATATTCATCCAATTTACTTATTCTAGTTAAAACAATCTCTTTTTCAATCATGATTATCTCCCCCTATCCTTAATTCACCCTAAACTAACATTCGCTCATTATAATAATTGCTATAGTATTTAAAATCAAAATATTCTCTTAATACTATGGATTCAAAGGCAATTCTCTCTCTACTATCCTTGATAACTATACCCTCTTGTATAATTTTATATTTTAAAAACACGGAATCTACATTTAGAAATACTATATCTACATCCTTTTTAAATATAGACTTGCCCAATTCTATTAAATTTCCCCTTATAAATAATTCTGACATTTTATCCATATTTATTTCCTTAAGCATAATGGCTATATCTATATCACTATTAATATTTTCTTCTCCTCTTGCATAGGAGCCAAAAATATAGGCAAAGTTTATATTACACATTTCTTCTGCCTGTTCTAAAAATATATTAATATTCCCCTTTAATAAATTATCCATAATCTCACCTGTTATTTAAAATATTTTGTAATATAAATTTATATATATTATATCATAAATATTCAGTCAACAATCTCTGCTAATTTTAAAAAGGTACACCAATTGTATATATTCAAGGTTATTTTGATAATTATACAGAATGATAAAAGTATAAACTAAAATAAGATATATCTAAGGGCCTTAACTCTTAGGTATATCTTATTTTCACTAGATTATCTATTTAGATTAATTCATTATATTAAAATATTAAAAAAACTAATACCATTTTCTGTTTTATCTACATTAAAATACTCTGATATAGTTGCTGAAATATCAGATAATGTTTTTCTCACTCCAATATCTACATTCTTTAATCTTTCTCCATAGGTTAAAATAAAGGTCTTTTCTCTAGTATGTTGACTATGTCCAATAGTTGGATCGTTGCCATGATCAGCTGTTATCATCAATATATCATTTTCCTCCATTTTATCCATGATTATACCTATATATTTATCTACAATCATTACCTTTCTTGCATATCTTTCTACATCCTGAGCATGTCCTGACAAATCTGTCTCCTGTACTGTTGCTGCAATTAAACCTTCTTCTACTTTATCCATATTGTCCACTATTTGCTCCATTACATATTTAGTGTCTATAGCGGGAATTTTATTTGCCGTATTACATTGAATTACATCTTGCATTTTTCCAATCAAAGTTACTTCCTTATTTTTTCTTGCCAATATATTAGATATTTGTTTTTCTGGATCTACTCCATATCCTAAATGTCTACATTGATAACCCTTATTATAAACTCCAGACTTAGGAGAGTTAACTCCCAATAGTCCATCCTCACGAATTTCTATACTATTTAATATATCATCAACAGTTACTTCTTCTCCACCGAGAGCTATTACTCTGTTAACTTTTACATTTTCCCTTACAATATGACCAATTTTCAAAACTTCTTCAAAGGAAATATAGTCTAAAGGGGCTGTTACATTATAAATTTGTCCATAGTCTGTCTCTATATTGTCTGCTACTACTACCAAATCATTGACTAATAAATAAGGCTTCTCCGGATTTTCAATAGTTACCTTATATCCTTCTTTTTCTAAAGCTTTTCTTACAATATTTATATAATCAGAAAATGGTTTTAGCAATGGCTTTAAAGGCTTGGTTCCCATAATTTCTTGATGTCCAGCATAACTATCTGCACCATAATGTTCTAGTTCCATAATGCCATAACCTGCTAGATTTCCCGTATTATCCAGCTTTTTATGACTTAGAAGTTTGTTTATCCCCAATCTTTGGAAGTTAGGAATTTTAATATCCTTAGCATTATCTAATAAATGAACAAAAGTGTTTGCGCCAAAGTCCTGAGGTCGTACTTCCATTACATCATTCATATGTCCAATACCAAGACTATCTACCACCAATAATATTACTCTCTTTTTCATAGAGTACATCATCTCCTACCTAATTTTCCTACCTAAACTATCATATATTCCTAACAAATTTATATTTCCTTCTTGAATGCCTTCTACCAATGCAACTTCACTTCTAGTAACAAATATTTGAGTTCTAAAAGCATATACTGCCGTATCTCCTACTTGAGGCTTTTTATCATCTATATCCAAAACTCCATGATAATCAATATTCTCAGCTGATATTGTTTCAGCATCTAATATATTGTTTATTCCTTCATTAAAACTTTTTCCAACCATAGCTTTCTTTACATGTCCTCTCCTGTAAAAGCCTCCACCATAGGTATAAGCTTTATCATTATAGCAGTGAGAGATCTCACTTACATAAACCATAGCAGGAATCTCCCCCTCCATCCTCTTAGCATGAATAGGAGTTGTTCCTGTAAAAGCATGACCTGGTTCTCCATAGTTTCCTCCATTTTCTTTAATAAGACCTATGGAAAAAGTTGAGTTAGCACTGGGAAAGTTTATTTGCTTAATATCTATGCCTAAACCTTCTTTTAAAATTTTAGCCCCTTTTAACAAGGTAGTTACATTTCTTGTTTTCTCTATATCTTTTGTTTGTTCATTGTATAAAAAACATGGAAAAGCAGTTACTCCAACAATTCTTACACCTTCTAACTCATTTATCCTCTCGGCACACTCTAATAAGTCATCTATTTTAAATCCGCCTACTTGACCTTCATAAATTAAATCATCATTATTTATTATTTTTAGAACAATATCCTGTTTAATTCCTAACTTTTCTGCCTCCTTAGAAATTTCTACTGCTTTTTCTACAGTAAATACTGTTATGACTTCAGGTTTTAAATCTAGTATTTGTCTTATCATATGGGAAGGTATTTGAACAAGATGTCCTACATTGCCAATCTTCATTCCAGCTTTCCCCAAAGTAAGGGCCTCCCAAGGATCTACTGCTACAATTTTATCTATACCACTTTCACTAATTGCCCTAGCTACCTCTGGATTACGTCCTATTTGTTTAGTCATCATATATAAATTAATATTGTATTTGTCAGCTTCCTCTTTAATTATTTTAGCGTTATGTCTTATAGCATCCATATCTAATACATAAGTATTAGGATAAATTGCTCCTTCTCTATGAAGTTGAAATGCTGCTTTTATGAGATTTGGATTTCTTTTAGCTGTCATATCTAAGAACATAAATTTTCCTCCTTATTTTAAAGCTTTGTCTACTGCTTCTTCTAGTATTCTCATAATAGTATTGGCTCCTGCTCTCATTGGATTAATCCTTATCATATAATCTCCTAATCTTGGATCAGTCTTCAAAAATGTTCCTGATACTCTATAGAACATAGCAGTTACTTCATATCTTGACTCAGCCCCAATAGGATAAGGAGCTGTTCCTAATAAATTACTATATTTAAGTACTTCCTTTGCAATAGGTTCTTCAAATTCTACCAATATTACCCTAGATTGAGCATTAGCTATAAAAGCTGATCTTACACCTTTCACTTCTCCCTTATTTATTCTCTCTACTACTTCGTTGCCTACCTTTTTTTGTATAGCAAGCATTACAGGAGCATAAACTAATGACCTTAAAGCTTCCATAGCTTCATAGCCTTGCACTTGGCTACCACCTGAATAGTTCATCTTCTCTATTTTTTCTATAACTTCCTTATCACCAACTACACAACCTATGCCTTCTGGACCTAAAAGTTTAAAAAGCGAGAAGGCACTAGCATTGCCTCCTAATTGAACTCCTATTTTTTCAGCTTTCATTACCACATAATTATCATCTATTAATATAAAAATATCCTTGTTTATTTCTTTTAACTTACTTATGACTTTTCCTAAATCATATTTATCTTGAATTTTTTGTCTTGAATGCTGAATAAGACAAAAATTAGTATTTTTTATAAGCTCTCCATTATAAGTTGAAAAGTCATTAAAATCTATAATAATAGGCTCTAAACCCATTGATTTCACAATAACATCTGTAGTAGAATAAATTGGTGCATCATGGATTAATATCTTATCTCCACTTTCCATCTCTACATTCATTACATTTCTAATAGCCCCAGTTCCGGCACCTCTAACTAAGGCACAGTCTTCAACACCAAAAAATTCTGCTAAAACTTTCTCTACTTTTTTAGTATATTTAGGTTTACCCAGATTAGGAGTTATACCAAAGTCTCCACCCTGTAAAAACTCCTCTCCAGTAAAATGCCTATGAATTAAGTCTACAAGTTTAAATTGAAATTCTATTGCTTTGTCTAAATCAATAGTTTCAACAGGATAAGTTTCCATTTCCACATCCCCCTAAACATCTAATAATCTTTTTGGATTTTCAATCATGATATGCTCTATTTCTTCTTTACTTATTCCCATAGAAATAGCCTTAGGAATAAACTTTTCCATTAAGTAACTATATCCTATACCTCCACCTTTTTTTAAATGGGATTTCCTTGTCATATCTTGAGATAAAACAATTTGATCTATATGTCCTCTCTCAATTAAATATTTAATATATTTTATTCTATTTTCATCTTTTTCATATTTGGTTTTTCCGATAGTGTCAAATCCTAGATAACAACCACAATCTGCAATTCGTAAATGATATTCTTTATCACAATTTAAATCTAAATGTCCAATTAATACTTTAGATATATTTACCTTTTCCTTTTTAAATAATTCTAATTGTTCTAAAGCCATAGTACCTAAACTAGTATGAGTAAATATTGGATGTCCTGTTTCCCTATGGGTAAAAGCTGCTGCTTTTAATACTTTCAATTCAGCATGAGTAATTGTATCTTTACTAGTTCCTACCTCTCCTATTACATGTGCTTTCGTTTCTGTATATTTGATTCCTTTATTAATTTCACTAATCATTATTTTTGCTAGTTCACTATAATCTAAATCATATACTTCTACAGGATAGAAGGGTTCTTTATAATAACCAGTACTTGCTACTATATTCATTTTTGTTTTTTTCCATACTTCTTCTAATTTAGAAATATTCCTACCCATGCCAATATTAGTCACTTCCACAATAGAATCTACTCCTATGGATTTTAAATATTCTATCTCTTCAACAATGCTATCTATATTATCTAAATTAGCATCTGAATCTTTCTTTGGACCTGATAAATCAATATTTAAATGTTCATGAATATAAGTTCTACCTAGTTGTTCTTTATCTATAGTTCCTGATACAGTTTGTATTGTCATTTTAGGCCTCCTTATTTTAGATATAGCCCTGAGCTTCTCTTAAATAACTATCAATAAAATATTTTTCAAACAATGGAGGTAGAGATATTACGTCTTTTATAATCTTTCCTAAAGAAATAGCTATACTTCCACTCTCCATTCCTTCTTTTCCTATTAACAGTATTCCCATACTTAACTCGTTAATAGGAATAGTAACTGATGTACTATTTATCATATTTGCAACTTTTAATAAGTATTTACCTGAACTATCTTGTAAAGTTCTTCCTATATGTCCCCAATTACCTAATACAGAATCTCCTGTTCCTAATAAATCTACTGGACCTTCTAAGGTCATGATCATATCAATTTCTTCGTTAAATACTTCTTCGCATAAACTTATAGCGTCTCTTCTGTTATGAATCTTACTAAAGTCTTTTTCTACAAATTCCACAGTATTTTTTACTTGGCTAATTACTCCGTTTAATTCTTCCCTCATGTCTCTTCCAGTAGGTAAAGTTACAGAATTCTTTTTAGGAATAGCTATTTTTATATTTTTATCTTCCAATTCTTCATTATCGTAAATATTAATGGGAACAAGAGTCTTAATAACATCTACACACAAATTATAATTATGACTCATTACTCCAATACCAGGAGTAAAGACAATATTATCTGTAGAAATCTTATTTTTGCTTCCCTTTAACCCTAAACCTTTTGCCATAATTCCATAAAGATTAGTACTCATGGCTGGTCCTATTACCGAGCCTCCACCATCTGTACCTAAAGCAAAATCATTAATTCCTAATAAAATATTTACACAACTTCCACTAGAAGAGCCTGTCATTATTTTACCTGTTAAGGGATTGATTAAATTAACATCTATAGCTCTACCTCCTTGAGACATCTTGTCTAAAGTATGGAAGAGGAATCCACTATCTCTCAAAACCTTAACTAATTCTTTTTCTATTTGATTTGTATTTTTTACACCAAAAGTAATTAATTCTTTCTTAAGATTATTACTTAAGATGCAAACACCTTCATCAAGAATTTCTTCTCTATAATAATCTAAAGATTTATTCATCATTTTTTCTGCTTTTAATACTGATTTACTAATCTTAAGCATTTGATAAAGTTTATTATTATTTGTATCTGACATATTTATCACCTTTTATAAAAAAGATATAGAAAGAGGGGGGATCCCTCTCTCATTATGCTGGTATATTAAATAATCCTATTAAGGATAGTATGTTCGCTAATATTCCTACTAAAATTGCTGAAATTGGTCCTACTGCCATGGATACAACTGGTTTCCCAGCAATTTCATTTAATATATACAGTCCTGCTACTATGAAGAATCCCATACCTGGAGCTATTGCATTAGCTGCATTCATTCCCCCTACTAATAGGGCTACTTCTAATAGTTTGCTCATAGCATTTCTAATATTATCTCCTGCTTCTCTAATTCCAGGATATTTATCCATGGAATGTCCTAGTTTTCCTAATAGTATTATTTCTAACCCTATTATTGCTGCACCAATAATAAAAGATAGTATTGGATTTTTTACAAATAAACCAATAGCAAAAACAAAAGTCATACCTGCTGGTCCATATACTCCTGTTGCAATGCCTGTTGATACAATCAATGGTATAAACCCTATTCCTCTTGCTAAGGCGGCAAAGCCTGCATCTGTTATTTGTCCTTCACTAGCTAAATTTAAAGCTATTGGATCTCCCGAAATATAATTTAAAGATGTAGCTGCAGCTACTAATCCACCCATAATCATTAATACTACAATATTCCCTTTAATTCTTTCTACTCTCTCTCCGAATACTGAAGTTAAATCTACAATATCTTCTTCTGAAGCTTTTTCTCTAGTAGCATAAATCATAAGTATTATCATTCCTACAACTAAAGCCATGCCTTCTGGATTTAAACTTATTTCCCCAGAACTTATTGTAATTGGACTTATAATAATAGCTATTTGTCTACCAATTAATGAAAGAACTAAGTTTAATAAACCTTTCTTTGCACCATATTGATAAGCAGTTGCTAAGGCTGGAAACACTGCAAAAGATACTACTATTGGGGTTCCTACTTCTCCTAAACTATCTATAAAATTAACTGGCAATTTTTCAAAAGCTTTGACTATCCCTTCTAATCCTATAACTAAACCTACTCCATAAAGTGCACCTATAATTCCAGCAATAATTGTCCCCTTTTTATTGTCTGGGCAAAAAGTACCTATAATATCTGTCCCTAAAAATACACTATGAATTAAAATAATACTGGTAGTCAATGAAAAAGGAATCCCAAATCCTATTACTAGACCAAAACCCATTGCAAATGATGTAGCAGCTAATTCTTTTCTATTCATTCTACCTTCTAGGTATTCTGGCATTATTGGTCTTAAACCATCATTAAATACAGCAATGCCTTTATTAGATAAAATAGCTGCCAACGCTCCAATTATAGCAATCATTAAAGTTTTCATTTTCATCCTCCTTTGTTTTTATTTAAAAACTTGTAGTTCTACATAAATTATTGTACAGTTTTTTGTATATTTAAGGTGTAGTTATTTTAAGCTACTGTTTTTTAAATCAAATTTCAACAGTTTTTATTATACAGTTATAAAATAGTATTATTTCTTAAGTATTTCCCTAATTAATATTGGTAAAATAATTTCATAATGATCTCCTGTAAATCCAAAGGCAACCTTTCCCTCTTTTACTGCTTCAACTATTTCTGATTCTTTAGGTACTCTACCTGGCATGGAAAGAGTAACACATTTATCTCTTGTAAGTAATGCTATAGCCATACTTAAAGCACCACCACCTCCAGTGTGGCAAGCCCCTACATAATAATCTGCTTTAGCTGTTTTTACTGAATTCGCAGCCTGGATATCTGACTTTACATCTACATCTACTTCACTACCACCTAATTCCTTTACTAATTTTGCAATTTCTTGTTTTTCTACTTGTCCACCTACTACAATTTTAATCATTTATATTCCCCCTAATTATTAGTCTTTTCTATTAATGTACATACATGAAGAGCAATGTAATCCTTTTCATTTTGAGGTATAAATATATCTAGTTGTTCTTCAAGCAGTTTATAGTACTCTGGTAATTCCTTATACATTTTCGTTGTTTTTACTTCTTTAAATATTTCTTCATCTATACTTTCTATCTCTTCTCCTTTCTTTATTCTTGAAAGAGCCATAGCTAAATGTGTAACTAACATTGCACCATTCTCTTCCTTTACTTCTATAGAGTATTTTTTTTCAATATTTTTTGTAAAACCAATTACTGCCTTTCTCGTATAAGAATCTATTTCCCCTGAATTTTCTAATAGTTCCAGTCTTAAATTTAACATTTCATCCATTTTTTAACCTCCAAATTTCTGTACAGTATTTTGTATATTTATTTTAAAAAAATTAATAAGCAGGAATCATTTTATTATTTAACACCTTCTTTTGAATTTCCTGTATATACTCCATATTAATAAATTTATCTATAACATTTTTAAGTTCCTTATTATTGCTATTTATTACTAATGTAGCAATAGTATCCATCTTATTTATTTCTATAGTCCTAGGATTTTGAAGTGGCATTATATTTAATTTCAAAGACTTCTCTCTTATTTCATCTTCATTCCATATAGCAGCATCTATTTCATTGCCTTCCAGCTTTTGTATGATTTGATTATAAAATACTTCTACATATTTTACTTTTTTTCCTTCACATTCATATTTAGTTAATAAGAATTGGTCTGGTGAAGCTGGATCTATACCTATCCTCATACCATCTTTAATCTTTTCTATATTATTGTTTCTAAAAACAATTTTATGATGACCTACATAACTTTTCTCTCCAAACTCATACAATATTTCAATATTTGAAAAGCCTTTCATTTCATGATGAGCAGCTAATTTTGACGTTATTACAAAATCATATTTTCCTAAGTCTAAGGCCTCTATACGTTTTCCTGCTCCTCTCATAAAAGCTAAACTAAAAGGAATATTAGCTTTTTCAAAAGATTTATATAACCCTGTTGCCAATCCTTCATAACGTTTGGAATAAGGTAATGGCATAACACCCATTATTACCCCAAAACCTGAAATCGCCCAGAGCTTTTCATAATCTAAACTTACTATGTAAGTGCCTAAACGCCCTCTAGAGTCTATACTTATAGCACCTTCATCTTGTAAAAACTTTAAAGCTGCCTGTACTGTTCCTCTACCTGTTTCGAAATTATCTGTATATTCTCCAATTGTTCTAATTCTCTCGCCTACATCACAAGAAATCAATTCCCTTGCTAATAACATAGCTACATGTCCATTTTTAGACATTAACTTTGTTTTATAATCCTTCATAAATACCTTCCTTTATTTAAGTACAATTTTCTGTATACTTATAATAACACATAAAATATTTCTATGCAACTAAATTAGAGAACTAATAAGTCCAAATCATTATACTAAAATCAATACTATAAATTTAACTACAGCATGCCTTTGAACAGCTCATAAAGTGAATAAAGTTCTATTGAATATCTATTAGTTTTCTTAATTCCATTGTCATTTCTGATGAAACATAGAAAATATAGTTTTCGTATCCAATATACATAAATGCACTTTCTCGGCCTTCATTTCCTAAAAATAAATGTAACCCTTATGTATCACTATTTTCGTACTGATTAATATATCATAGTTGGATTTTTTTATTTATTTTTTATTTTCTCTTTTTGCACTTTTTATAAATTTCTTCAAATTATCACTACCTTGTAGTATCAATAATATTATAATAAGTCTAATTAATACAAAGATTTACTTCGTTATATTATTTCAAACATAAATAATATGAATAGTATACCATTAAAATACATATAACTTAACTTTTATAGCTTGGAAACAATATCTAGGAAACTTTGCTTTATCCCTATTAAGGTAAAAAAGCATTTACGAAAAATTTTCGATTCTACTAAACTCTATAAATAACTTCACTTTTCTAAAAATAATAATAAAGGTTTTAATGTACTCTTATCAGTAAAATCAACCTTTTTACCATATGTAGCTAAAAGCTCCCTATCATCATCAGACAATTCCTGAGAATCTTTCTTAGAAATTACAGTTTTGAGCATTGCCATCATAGATTTATGTATGAATCCTAACTTTTTGTAATCAATTCCACCACGTAAATGGAAAAACTTTATACTATCACTCATTTCTTTTGAAAAATTCTTTTCTATAATTGGAGAAAAAACTTCCTTCCTGTCAGTTGAAGCCAGCCCTACAGTAAAAACTATTATTCTTTTATCCTTTAAAGCCTTATAGTTTTTAGTTATAACAGAAATTCCAGCAATTCCACTTACATATAATCCGCCACCATAAACAATAGTATCGTATTCCATTAGTTTCTTAATATCTACTTGTGAATGTTCAAACAAGTCCGCCTTAGATTCTTCAGCTATCCATTGAGCATACTTTTTAGTGCTACCATATTTTGACTTATATACTACAACTATTTTATTCATATAGTTTCACTTCCTATATTATTATTTACTCAAAGCATTCTTTAATAATATACATTATGGAAAATATAGATTTGTTTTATTTATAGAAACTAATTCTATCTCTGATATATCATGGGTATTATTCCAAAACCTTCTTTAATTATTTAAATTTTACTGCTGTTCCATAGGCTATAACCTCAGCTGCTCCTTGCATTATAGCAGATGAAGCATAACGAATATTTATTATTGCATCTGCCCCTAATTCTTCAGCTTCTTCAACCATTCTTTTTGTGGCAAGAGCTCTTGCGTCATTCATCATTTCATTATAAGCCTTTAACTCTCCTCCTACAATGGTCTTAAAACCTTGAGTTATATCCCTTCCAATATTTTTACTTTGAATTGTGCTACCCTTAACTAAGCCAAGCATTTCAAGCTCTTTATCATTGTAATAATCAGTATTTACTAAGATCATCTTCTTCTCCACTCCTTATTTCTTTTATTCTTTCAATTAATACAAATATGCTGACTCCTATTAAAGCTAACGGAATTATAACCCCAACTATTTTTATCCACAATGGTTCAGGAATATTTATAATTCCTAAAATAAATAATGAGAAATATATTATTAGCATACATGTAATTATTAAAGGTGCTATCATTTTTTTAATTTTCATATAGCTTCTACTTTTAATTTTATAGAAGTAATAATTTAATTTATTATACCATTATCAGTATATGTTTTTCTAGACAATATAACTCTAAGTTTTTTAAAAATAGCCATAAGAACATTTTTTGTTCCTATGACTATTTTAAATCTTGCTATTGAACTATACTCATAAACTTTCTTCTAGTAAAGATATAAAATATTCCATATACTAATGTAAATATACCTATACTTATAATTGTAGGTATAATTAAATTAAACTTCATCATATTACTTAATACTGATATAGCAACTATACTGTGAATTGAACCAACTATCAATGGCAATATAAAGAAAATACCTACCTGTTTTGAAACTGATTTATATATTTCTAAATCTGTAGTTCCTAATTTCTTTAATATTTCATATTTACCTTTATCTCTAAAAGATTCACTCAATGTTTTGAAATAAATTATACTTCCAGTGCCAAATGCAAATACTAAAAACAAGAAAGCACCTAGGAAATAAATAATTCCTGTGAAATCATAAAATGTTGCATCAGCTATAAAAGAAGTATACAGTCCAGATTCTTTTGGTGGTAATGTTTCTGCCAACTGAAAAGTTAAATCTTTTATATTTTTTGGATTATCTAAGATAATACCATTAAACTGATGTTCTATAAAATTAGCTTTCAGCACTTCGTATTCTTTATCATTAACAACTATACATGGAAAATTAAGTCCATTTCCAAAAAGAGGAACCTTTGTACTAACTTTTATATCATATTTCTTATCTTTTATCCTAATATCCTGTGCTTCTATAAGGCTCATCATTGTCTGAGGTCTTTCTATATATCCTACTTCATTTTTAGACAAATTAAATTCAGAAATTATATCTTCTCTATTTTCCACTTCTAAGTCAGATAATATATCTTTAAAATCAGATAATTTAGTTACTACAACTTCATTATCAGGGACATAAAAGAAATTTGCTCTTTCTTTAAGCTTTATTGTATGGTTTGACTTTTTAATAATTTCGTCTACCTTCTCTATTTTTTCTTTATTATCTGAAACATAAGTAACATTATAAGGAACTTCTATTTTACGATTTTTCTCTACATAATATTTTAAAGAACTTACTGTACCAAAAGAAGTTATACAAGTTGTTATCAATACTGCTACTGCTGCAAGGGTTCTATAATTATTCTTAATCCTAAAAGCTATATTTGAAATACTAATAATATTTACACCTCTATATAGAAAACTCTTTTTATTTATATAATGTCTTATTACCATAGAAAAAAAAGATCCAAATAGCCAATAAGTACCTAATATAATAAGAAGTATTGTAGTCAGAAGACTTGTTCCAAAACCAAATTTTTCATAATTTATTGCAACATAATATGCAATACCAATTATTATTATTGAAACAATTCCTTTGAAATAATTAACTTTTGGAAGTTCTTCTTCTTTTTTTAAAGAATTTATCAAGTCAATTAAATTAGATCTAATAATACTTATATATCCTTTTAAAAAAATAAACACCAAAATAATTGAATACGCAATTATAGTATAAATAATAGCTTTTTTAGATATGAAAAAGTCGATTTTCATATTCAAAAGAGCTACTTTGGCAAGTATCATCATAAATAATTTACTAAATAAAATCCCCACTGCTAATCCTATAATTAATGATAATAGCCCTAATAATAATCCTTCAGAAGCAAATATAAAACCTACTTTATTATTGTCAATTCCCATAAAAGCGTACACACCAATTTCTTTTTTCCTTTGATTTAAGAAAAAATTAGTAGAATATACTATGAAAAATATTAAAAATATTATCATAAGCATAGAAGCACTCATAGATGCAGAATCTATATAACCAGAAGCTTCTTTATGTTCTAAAAATTGAGGATTATATCTCATTGACAAAAAATTATAATAGGTAGCTACAGAAAAAATCATTGCCATGAGATACAAACCATAAATTTTTATATTTCTTTTAAAATTAACAATTGCTATCTTAAAAGAGTTCATCTACCCCACCTCCCATAGAACCAAGTAAATCAATAATTCTCTTGAAGAATTCTTTTCTTGATGAATCTTTGTCTATTCTTGTGTGAATTTTGCCATCTTTTATAAATAAAATTCTTTTACAATAACTAGCTGAAAATGCATCGTGGGTTACCATTATAATGGTTGTATTGAACTCTTCATTCATCTTAGATAAACATTGTAATAATTCTTGAGAAGATTTTGAATCTAATGCTCCAGTAGGCTCATCTGCAAAGACTATAGAAGGCGAAGTAATAAGTGCTCTTGCTGCTGCTACCCTTTGTTTTTGTCCTCCTGATAACTGATAAGGATATTTTTTAGTTTGGTTTTTCAATCCAAAAAAACTGCTCAATTTTTCTACTTTACTCCTTATTTCTTTAGCATTCACTTTTGATAAAGCAAGAGGCAATGCTATATTATCTTCAACAGACATACTATCTAATAAATTAAAATCTTGAAATATAAAACCTATATTATTTCGTCTAAATACTGAAAGTTCTCTATTCTTCATATTTCCAATATCTTTGCCTTCATAATATATCTTCCCAGAAGTAGGTTTGTCAATAGTAGATAACATATTTAAAAGTGTTGTCTTACCTGCTCCAGATGGACCCATTATTCCTAAAAATTCGCCCCCATATACTTTTAAATCTATATTATCTATAGCCTTAAAAATAGCATCCTTAGAACCATATTCTTTTCTTAATTTCTTTGTTTCAAGTACTATTTTCATATTGTCATCCTCCTGTTTTAATGTTTAACTATATTTTAATATTTTCATTATCTAGCTACCATCACTTACGGTGACAATATGAATACTAATATTACATCTTTGTCACATTGAAATAATCAGATAACTTATAAAAAATTATTATAAATTCCGTATATTGTGACACTTGAGAATTAACCTTTATTCCTATATTTATCTTACTTGCAATTTTCTTACATATATAAAGTCCCATACCTGTAGATTTACTTGTCTTCCTCCCATTGGCCCCTGTAAATCCTCTATCAAATATTCTATTAATATCTTTTTTAGCAATACCCATTCCATTATCTCTTATTGAAAGTATTACACTTTCATCATCTTCTTTTGCAAAAATATTAATGTTTCCACCTATAGATACATATTTACAGGCATTATTTATTATCTGTTCCAATATATATGAAGCCCACTTCCTATCTGTTAATACTTCAAAATCCAAATCACCAATTTCTAATTCTATTCTTTTTGATATAAAAAGATTAGTGTTGGTCTTAATTGCACCTTTAACTAAAGAATCAATATTTACTTCTTCAACTATAAAATCTTCTGAATAACTTGATGATCTACTAGTATATAGTACTTGATTAACAAGAAAATTAGTTCTTTCTAATTCTTGCCTTAGTTGTTCTGATATATTGTACATATCTTCTTGTTCAATTTTGTCAGCTATAAGTTCACATACTGATAATGGTATCTTAATTTCGTGAACCCATTTTGTTATATAGTCATTTAACTCGTCCAAATTTTCTTTTAGTTGTTCTGTCTCTTTTAGTTTCTCTTTATTTTTTAAATCAACAACCTTTCTTATTAGTTTTTGTTCCAATTTTTCACCACTTGGAACAAATCCATCAATTTTTTCCTTATTATAAAGAGCACTTCTAAAATCTTTGTAAATATTTCTCCATTTAACATACCCTACAATTAAAAATGTAAAAGAAATAGAAAACAGTAGCATATTCATATACAGAATATCATTTAGAGATTTATTTAAATTTGTACTAGTTATTAGTATTAGATTTATAATTAAAGTTACCATTAGAAAACATATAATTGTCCAAAATAAATCTTTTAAATATTTAAAGAAACTCATGGTATCACATATCCTTGAGATCTCTTAGTTAATATGAAGTCTTTTAGTCCTATATCTTCAAGCTTTCTCCTAAGTCTATTTACATTCACTGTTAAAGTATTTTCACCTATAAAATATTCACTTTCCCAAAGTACCCTCATAATCCTATCCCTTGACACTATTTTGCCCTTATTTTTCATAAGCAATTGAAGAATTCTAAACTCATTCTTAGTCAGTTCTACTTTTTTATTATTATAGACTAGAGTCCCATTATTTATATTTAAAATAGCTCCTTCACATTCTATTATCTGTCCTTCACTTTCTCCATAAGAATAGGCTCTTCTAAGTATAGCTTGTATTTTTGCTACTAAAATATCAATAGAGAATGGTTTTGTAACAAAATCATCTCCACCCATATTCACTGCCATTATTATATCCATATTGCTATCCCTTGAAGATAAAAATATAATTGGAACTTTGGATATATCTCTTATTTTTTTACACCAATGAAATCCGTCAAAATAAGGTAAATTTATATCCATAAGCACTAAATGAGGCTTATATTTTGCAAACTCTTCTAATATATTTTCAAAATTTTCTATAGAAGCTGTTTCAAATCCCCATTTAGAAATTCCTTCTTTTATGTTGTTACAAAGAGATTTATCATCTTCTACTATGAGTATTTTATACATAATACCACCTCATATCTAAAATATTTTCTATTTTAACATATAAATCCTAAAAATTCTCAGTGAAAATATCTTATTATATTATTTCAACAAATACATCTGCCAATAATAAATATTAAAGCTAACAATAAAGCCTATTATACTTGTTAAAACATATTTAACTTTATTTCTTTTTATAATATTTATTCTCTTAAAAAGAAATGGTAAAGAAACAACATATAATAATAAAATAATCATAAAAATAAACGATAAATAAACATGAACTCTTATACTTTCCAAAGTACTATAATTTAAAATTTTCAAAGCCATAATAAATATGTTTAAGAAAACAAAAAATATTACAAATAGTATAGACAAATTATACTTATTTAGAGAATCTTTTAGATATAATTGTTTCCTTTTTTTAATCTAATAAATGTTATTAACTCTAGGATTAACATAATTATAGAATAGCAAAGAGCAAGTAAGAATAAACCAAGAACTATATATTCTGCAAGTGCAGTCCCCCAATTAGAATATGCTTTTACCTCTCCTACAGGATAAACCTGCTCAGGTTCTGCCTTCTGCAATGCCTTTTTCAAATCTTTAGTATTATGTATATCATCAACAAGTACATCAACAATAACTTCTTGCCAACCAGCATCATGGTGCATAAGGTTCTCTATTGTTATCTTTTCATTAGGATAGCTTTTCTTCAATATTTTATAACTTTTCTAGTTCTTTTACATTAAAACTCCATAAATGATACAATTTAGTTATACAAAGAATCACCTAAATCGCCATAATTATCAAATCTTAAGAATACAATCTACTTATAGGACATATCTAATATAAACATTATACCATTAAATAAAAATTTCTTATAATTTCCATAATCTCTAAGTATTATTCTATCCAACATAGCTCATCCACTACTTATGATTAGTGCTACTTTCAAAGCTTATTTGGTAATAAAATAAAACAGTAGGTTATTATAACAAGCCTACTGTTTTTAATAAGTAGTTCATTGATTATTTTTTTATTAAAATACTATATTTATTCTTTACTGGATATAATAAAAAATCTATGACATGTAAAATCAATGTAACCTAACTTTTCAATTATATTATGAATTCCTACTAATTTGTCAAAGTATCTTTCTATAGTAAAATCTGGT
Source organism: Anaerosalibacter massiliensis (assembly GCF_024623155.1). Lineage (NCBI taxonomy): Bacteria > Bacillati > Bacillota > Tissierellia > Tissierellales > Sporanaerobacteraceae > Anaerosalibacter > Anaerosalibacter massiliensis. The sequence continues at coordinate 36,301 of NZ_JANJZL010000009.1, read as the reverse complement.
ACTTGCCATGGTATTGCTTTCAAATAATATACAATGGCTCCTATATCATAAAATCTTGTTTTTATTAAGTCTTCTTTTTGTTCAAGTACCTTTAAATCTACTGCTTTTAATTGACCTACAGCTCTTTCTAGATTCCAATCAAAGAATTCAAACTCTGGAGCTCCTAAAAATTCATTGATTTCTTTATCATTCAATCCGCCAACCTGCTGAGTAACAAAAATTCCTTCATCCTTTAAAATTCTTTTAACCTCTTTAGGTGAATAAGATTCATGTTTATTTATTATAAGTTCAAAAGTTTCATCATCAAATGGTAGACATTCATCATTTTCAACCTCATAAACCTTTACACCTAAAGGTTCTAATTTGTTTTTTGCAATAAGTATATTAGGTTTATATCCTTCTGTAGCACAGGTGTATTTAGGTAATGGATCTAATGTAGATAAAAATTCTCCCCCACCTGTACCCATATCAAGTAAGGAAGATACTTCATGAATTTCTATCATTACTTTATTTCTATAATTCCAACTCAATGGAAACTCTTGCATTCTTCCAGTTGATTCTAAGAATGAGAAATCCCATCCTTCAAACTTTTCATTTACTTCATCCATTAGATAATTAAACAATTCTTTATTTATTAAACTTTTTTTCATATTTTCTTCCTCCCTCAAGTATTTTAAGATTCTAAATAAAAAATTCTTTTTCAGGAGGACTCCTTATAGGTTGTTATAATCCGTACATAATAGAATAAATATACATACATATACTCCTTTTTTAGTTATTTATATAGCTGATTATACTATATATTTACAATTTATATTTTCTTATTAAACTTTATTTAATGTAAATTCTACAATACTTAATATAGCTATTTTTTCATTAGTTTCATCTATACCATAACACCAAATATCTCCAATATATTTCCCTTTAAAATAAATAACTTTACCATAACTTAAGGCATCTGCTTTCAAAGACTCCTCAAATAATATTAATGCTTTTTCTAAGGATTCAATACTAAAGGGGAATAATCTTTTTATTTCTTCATCTTGAGTCTTCTTCCAAAAAGTCATAATGTGATCCTTCGTTCTTGTTTTTAACATTATGTCCATGAAAGCCATCCTTTCATCAATATAATAATCAATCATTTTTTATCTCTTTCAGTTTGTTTCAATAATTCACATAATTCTACTTATACAAAGAGTTGTATTATTCTTAAGCCTTCTAAAATTACCACTTTAGTTAAAATAATAAATGACAAAAGATAAAAAAGACTTTTTTGTAAAGCTGAACCTCTCTTTAAAATTAGACCAATTACACCTAATATTATTGCAACTATACCCAGACCACAGAGAAGAATGAACAGTATATTCATAGTTCCAAAAGTAATTGCAGGTTTTATCGCCATGGAATCCTTTATTCCTCCTGTTGCCGATAGTACTATACCTAATATGAGCATGATGGTACTCATTCTTTTCCAATTTACATCTGCTGGATTATTTTTGATAGTCTTAATGAATATGATAAAAAAGGTTATTAAAAAACAAGTAGAGATAAAATTTGCTACACTTCCAAAGTATAATTTAAACATTCTATCCCTCCTTTGTATTTATATTAAACATCCATAATGCTAATGCAACGTTTGATGTCATCAATGAATAAAGATTAACTCTCTCAACTAGACCTGCATATTGAGGAAATTCATTTGCTGCAACTACTGTCATAAATCCTGAAACAATAAACACAGTACTAAATAAAGCCATAAACCTTGTCATTCCTGGGTATTTTTTTGTTTTAGCTAGTCCAATAGTAAGCAGTATTGCTAAAACAATGTAACCAATTACAATAACTCCCGTTATAGCAAAATGCATGGTATTTTGAAAACTATTGCTCCATGCTGTATCAGATAAAGGAAATAGTTTGTATCCAAACGTAGATAACAATTCTGCAACAGCCTTAATAACCAATCCAGTATAAAAAGTTTTATTCACTTTTACTTCTTTTTTGAAATAAATTAACAAAACAATGCAAAAAACCATATTAAAAAAACTATAACCATAGCTAATGTTACTTGCTACAGTATGACTAATTGCAGTATCTGCTGTTAAATCACTAATTGGCTGGGCAATCGGATTATAATCTTTCCAAATCATTCTTCCTGCTACCACATGTGTCAGATAAAAAATAGTTTCCAATACTCCTGATAATGCTAAAATTTTTAAGGTGCTTTTTCCCTTTTTTAACGTATTCATGTTTTCCTCCAAAATTTTTATTAACTAAAACATTTCTTTAATAGGTAAAAACCAGTGCCCCAAATGCTGATTTTTATTTATTCCATTGTCTTAGTTAGTATGTATTTTTCAACTTATACAGCATAACTAACATAAATATTATGCTATTCAACATATCTCATCTACTAATATGATATACTCCATTATATTAGTGCTACTTTCAGAGCTTATTTGCTAATAGATATATTTAATTAATAGAATGAAATAAAACAATACAAAAAACTATAGCCGTAGCTAAGGTTACTTGCTACAGTATGGCTAATTGGAATATCTGCTGTTAATCTAATAGAGCTTTATATTCATCTACATCATCAAATTTATCCCAAAAACTAATGGGGATATCATCAGTGCTAATATTTTTCATATTAATCGGTTTTCCATCATTTAATTTATCTACAACTATATCAAAAGAATTATCATCATTTAATGTGATTTCAAAGCTTTGCTTGTTACTCTTAATTCTATATGAATTGTTTTCAGATTTTTTGTAAGTTCCTCTATCAACTTCCCTATTATCAATCCATTCAACAAAACTATTATCTTCTTCACGAATAAGCACTTGAATATGATAACCATTCACTTCACTCTGATAAAACCCCTTTAAAGTAGGTCTTATGGATAAATACCCCCATGATATCAAAATAATTACTATTGATAAAACAATAACTGTTAATTTTTTCATAACAATACCCCCATAATGTCTTTCTACTTATATGACATACCTTATATAAATATTATAACATTAAATCGTTACCACCCTTTCATTCAAAATATTATTTAAAATTTGTAATCATCTTACAAAACTATATATATGAATCATGATAAAATCCATGATGATAACGATATTTCCTCAATGTTCCTTCTTTAGTAAAACCAACTTTTTCAAGAACCTTTTGAGCAGCAACATTTTCCGCATCAGTGTCTGCTTCTATTCTTACTATCGGGTAGTTTTCAAATAAAAATTAATATATATAAGACCTATTAACTTTTTCCCTTCTTGAGCAATTAACATTTGAAATTTATAAGAACAAAAACCATCTTTTTCATATTTGTTTTGAAGTTGGTAAAATGATCGAAATTGAAACTCTTGATATTTTTCGCGTACTTTTTATGAATTCTATTCATATATTTCCTCCACATCATGTTTTTCAATTGTCCTTATGCAAATATTTTCTTGTATAATCATTTTACTAAATATCATCCTCCAGATTATCATGTAGTACACTTTTCTACTATTATTTAAAGATACTGCACCTCATGGAAAATATATGGATTACGAGAAAATACAAGATATACAACTCTTCCATCATAATTTAGCATATATCTGACTTTATATTTCGTAAATTCTCCATCAATTACATCTAATATTTTTTCTCTATCAAACTAATTTACTTCAAGGCTTTCGTCACTTGTTGTCAATTCACCTGAAATTGCTTTACCAGTAAATCCAAAACTTACAATTGTTCCAATAGGACTAATCCCATCACGCTGAAACATCTCCCCTATATTTGAATGAACTGCTATTAATTTCCCAATTTCTATAGTCATCCTATTTTCTTCTTTTATCTCTCTTTTTAATCCATTGATGAGATTTTCACCTATTTCGATTTGCCCTCCTGGAATCTCTCATCCCCTATCAGGACTTTTCACTAGGAGTATTTTCCCTTCATCATTTTCTATTAATCCACTAACAGCAACAATATGTACTGGGTAATTCATAATACCATTTTCTCCCTAATACATAATATGAAAATAATGAGTCTAAACTTCAAATATAAACTATAATCATAATCTTATGATATACTGACAGGTTTTCTTTTGTCCACTTTTATACAGCTCATGCCACGTTGGTACATCAATAATATCAATTAATTCAGCTCCACAGTATTCACAGGTCTTTCTGGACGCGATATTTTCTAGCGAACATGTAATAATAATTTCTTTCATTTGGTGTTTCTTTGCTAACAAAAATAACAACTTGCAAGCTTTTAAGGCATAGTGATTCCCTCTAAAAGGCTTATAAATTTCATAGCCTATATTTCCGCCATATCTTGTATTGTCATTATGACCAACACGTAAATCACACTGGCCTACTTCAGTATTATCATCACATCTGACAATCTTAAAATAATATGCAGGAACATATTCTTTTTCGATGTTTTCATCAGCGGTTTTATATAGATGCAAATAAATTTCTTGATTCTTCAAATCCGTCGTATCAAAAAACATTTCTATACCACCTCAAAATATAAATTATCAATACTTTAAATAATATCATCATTACGCCATTAAATAGAAATTTGTTATAGTTTTGATAATTTTTTAAGTATTCTCCGTAAATCAAAAAAAGCTACTTTATCTTCCTTTAACTTACATCTTACCATTAAAATATTTATATGCTATAGAAAATGCTAACACTTGAACACACATTGCTCCTATAGAAAAAAACGCTGGAATTCGATAGTCAAGCCAAACAAATGTAAATGCCATTACTATAAATAAAATTGTTGCTATGACGTTTGCAATGGCATAAGCAATTCTTAGTATCTCAATGTTTCTTTCATCATTTAATTCAATTTGTTCTTGTTTTAGTTTTTCAGCTGGAGTTCTTTTATAATGAATTAATTTAACTATTCCAATAGCTATAAATGCACTACCCATGCCAGTAAACATACCCATAAGCATATTCATATTGTGTGCATCATCTGGAAACCTTATAGAAGATACTATGCCGAATACTAATAGCACCATACCTATAACAATTAATATAGGCCAGAATCTTTTGCTTTTAATCGTCTTACATAACATTATTTTTCCTCCTCATAAATAAAAATTTCTTCAATTAACATATCAAAATATCGGGCTATTTTAAAAGCTAACGTTATAGACGGATTATACCGCCCATTTTCTAATGAACTTATTGTTTGTCTTGAAACTTCTAAAGCTAAAGCAAGTTCTTCCTGTTTGATTCCTTTTTGTTTTCTAATTTCTTCTAATCTATTCTTCACAAAGAAAAACACCTCTTTCGTACTATTTGTAAAGTTAGCTTTACATTATCAATATACTATGATTAAAGATAAATGTCAAGCATACTTTCCGTAAATATTTATAATAAAAGCAGATTATCTTTCAAATCTGCTAAAGAGCTTACATCATATTTTTAATTATTAAACAACCATGATTTTTTATCTCAATTTTTCCTCAAACTCCGTTATATAAATCCCACTTCCAATTTCAATATCACTTTTCTTGTTATAACCATTTTTTAGATATAAATTTATGGCAGGTAAATTTCTCTTTCCAGTACATACAATAATTTTATTTATATTATTTTCAATTCCTTCTATAAAAGTTAATCAATTTATCTACAATACTCTTCCTAAAAAAGTGAGGAATATTGCAACTTTGTGTATATCTAAAATACTCCCAATAATTTTAAATGAAATCATCCTTGCTAGAACGTTATTTATATGATATCCATAAAAAATTTCATCACATGCTTTACTGTTTCTATATCTTTTAAATCAAGTTTCTAAATCATCACTTTCTCCTTTTGATTTACATAGTTATACCTATACGAAATATCTAATATAAACATTATGCCATTAAATAGTAATTTATTATAGCTTCTGATAACTTTACTAAATACTAATATACAAAACATAGCTCATCCACTTACTTATGATACAGTTCCCCGTATCAGTTCTACTCGCAGGATATAAGATAACTTACTCTCTATCCCTTTTTTACTTAAATTATTTTTTCCATAACTTTGATTTCCCAGTTCCTTTCAGGATGAATTGTGCTGACCACTTCTTTTACTACTTTAAATCCCATTCTTGTCCAAAACTCAAATCCACTTTTGTTTTGCTTTAGCACACCCAATCTTAATCTACGATATCCTTTTTTTCTCATCTTCACTGTGAACTCCTCAATAAATGTCCTTCCGTATCCTTGTCTATGAAAATCTCCATGGATTATAAATAATCCTATATATATTGCATCTTCATCTGGATAATTCATTATATAATCTATAATTCCGATATCTTCACCATTTATTGATATTAATTTGTAGTTCTTGTTCTGCAAATTTGAGCCTGGTGGTATATCATTTTTATCTTCAATAACAGATTCAATTGAAGGTTTTCCATTCATTGAAATTTTAAAATACTCTTCATTTGTATCATAAATCTTTAAAACATTTTTAAGTAAATCCTCAGTAACTGTCTTTAATATAAATTCGTTTTCAGTATATTTCAACTTTCTCACCTCAAAAAATAATTTGTTTTTTCATTTTTTCCTTTATGAGAATACTGCCAGCTTTCAGAAAATACAATAGAAGCAATGTCAATATTAGACTGATTTATTGATTCAATTTTCACTCCTGTTCACCTCTTATAACATTAATCTACAAAACATAGATTGTCCTATTTATGATACGATTCACCGTATCAGTTCTACTCGCAAAATAAATAGGATGTATTTGGTAATAAATATAATACCATAGAATTAAAGCAGTAGATTTATTATAGAAATAATCTACTGCTTTAAAATTATATTTAAATTAATTTAAATTCTTTCAATACCATGCAAATCAAAATAAACATTCCTTGCCTTAAAGGGAGAAGGATTAATATATTGTAATTTCACTTTCTCAAAATCACTTATTCTTTTAGAATGAAAATAAGGTTTTTCAAATCTTAATCTTTCATCTCTTAACCAATCAGGAACCTCTATGTCATGTAATTGCAAATAGTAATCTATTAAGGCTGATATTTTGATTAAATACTTTATTTCTTCATCATTACAGTTATCTATATCTATTGACTCATATAAACTATTTATAAACTTTATATCTTTAGATTTTAATAATTCTAATAATTGATTTATACTTGTATTCTCATCTGGATACTCAAATAAATCCTTTAAGTATTTATTCCCAATCATAACCTAAATCCTCTCCTAAATATTTAATGAAATTTATTTGTCTCTCTCCTAAAAGTGTAAGGGGGATATAATCTGAAACTATATCTAAAAGCTCTGTTTTAGTAGTAATATTCAAATCTTTACACAATATATAAGCGTCTATAAAATCTTTAGCTGGCTCTGGTCTAGCAGCTAGCACTTTCATAGCAAGTAATTGTTCAGCTTTAGGTTTTAATATTTTTAAATTAGAATATACTTTATATGTTTCTTTATCTTCTTTTAAAAGAGATTTTAATGGCTCTTTAATATCTTCATTTATCCAATCATCGGAAAGATTAAAAGCATATTTGGTAAGGTCTAATATATTTTTTAACAATTTAGAGTTTGTTTCATTAAAAATACAATCTATATCTTTAGTAGCAGGTCTATTGTCATAAACCATAGTCATAATAGAACCACCATAAATTGTTATCTCAAGTTGTAATTGATTTTCTTTCAACCGTTCATTTAGATAATCGAAAATCTTCAATAACTTGTCCTTATCCATTAAACCTATATCGTTGGATTTAGCCATATTATCCCTCCTAATCATAGAATTGATTACTATTTTAATTATATCATACTAATAGGTAATTTTCGTTTATCACATATAATATAAACGATGTGTCTTAACAACCAGTAAAATCACGCTTATTTTTCGCCCTTTATTTCTATCACTTTATTATATAAATAAGGTTGAATTTCTGGATAGGTTAGATTTGCTGGTATTTTATTGAAAAATTCAATTTGTTCAATTTCATATTCTAATGTATTTTTAAAAGAATGGACTTCTGCATAAAACAACATTCCAAAAGTTTCATTTCCATTACTATTAACACAATTCCTTCTTGTAACTGAATATACTGTAATAGGTTCAATTTCAAAATTAATTGCTCCTGTCTCTTCTTGTAATTCACGCTTTGCAGTATCTACTATATTTTCATCTGGTTCTCTATGACCACCAGGAATTTCATAAGTTTCTCTTTCTTTATGTTTACAAAATATCCATCTACCATCATATCTGGCCATAATTACAGCAAACTTTAAATCTTTATCATTTATGTCATTATAAAACTTAACTTTTAATTTCATGCTACACCTCCTCTATTATAAATTCTCATTAATGAACATAATTTTACTTATACCACATAGTCAATACAAATATTATACCATTAAATAACAAATTATTACAGCCACATTTAGGGGCCCTAGTTTCCTACTACTTATGATACGGTTCACCGTATCAGTTCTACTGGCAAAACTTATTTGATAATAGATATTTCTAATAAAATGGGAGATTAGTTATCGAAATAAATAAACCAGCAGGTTTTATTGTACTAATCCTACTGGTTTTGCAAATCATTTATATTAATTATTATATCTAACCCTTTATGAAATTGCTATATCTGGTTCCTCAACTTCTGGACATTCATTATATAAAGTAATTGGGTCTATATCTAAACATTCAGTAGGGTCATAATTTCCTGATAAATCCCACGCTAATGTATCGTTTAATACGGTACATGTATTCATAAATATATCTATATCCTGTAATTGTTTAAATACCCCCTTTTGAATTAGTTCCCTAGCATTAAAAAGTTTAATTTTTCCATCTATAAAGTAAATATACACCTTGAAATCTCTAGTTGGGATAACCTGAATAACTTTATAATTCATAAAAGTTTCCCTCCTTTACTTTAATGGCTCAATTCTTTTTATCATCTCATGTCTTTTAGCAAGATGCCAATTTTCCATTAGTTTGTTTTTATGAATCTCACACCATGCAAGAACTAATTTTAACTGTTTCGCAGGAAAGAATCCCTTGAAGACAACACCATTTTGTATATCTATCAACACTTCAGCATTGCCATACTTTGCATGAAAGTGAGGTGGTAAATGGTCATTATAATACATTGTTACCTTTATTCCGTAAAAAGATGATATTTCAGGCAATAGTATTTCCTCCCTGCATGATATTTGTTTAACAGTATATATTTATTTATTATATCATAATTATTTTACTTATAGCAGCTTCTTATGCAGATTATCCTGTTCTTTATAATAATAGAGTTCACCCAATTTATCAGATTCAAAAATATTAAACATATCTAAAAAGTCAGGAGCTAGCTCATACTCACTTAAATTCCTTTTTTCTATAATTATTACCTCTATATCCTCTTTACTGCATATACCTTTTAATCTAATATTATTTGTAATAAAATAATCAGCACTCATAGCTATAATTGATTTAAATATATTATATCATTATTAAGTCTGAATTTTTAATTTACTTATTTTTTTATATGCTGTGGCTTAAATTAATTTTCTTACCCTATTATCAAGCCAACTATAAATTTGTTCAATTTCTGATTCATAGTTACTATTTATTTCAAAATAAGTTGCTTTATTTATCTTACACAACGATTTCAGATTTTTATGTTCAAGAATAAATTGTTCAATTGTTCTATCTTCATTGTACTTTCTATTCTCTATCTCACATCTATGAGCAATAATTTCTGATTCAAAATTTTCTTTTATATATTTGTCTGAAAAAATAATATAAAAATATATAATATCTTTTAAATAATAGCTGTGTAACTCCAAAATATTTTGAGGCAACAAACAGGAGCCTTCGATAATTAAATTTTGCTGATTTTCTATAACGGTCATTATTATTCCTTTAACAATGGGCCACAATTCTTCTGCAATTAATTCATCACTATCATTTACTGTAAAAGAACAGTTATCTCTTCCTCGTATAAGACCCATTTTTAAATGGTCTAGTGATAAGTATGGAAACTTATATCGCTCAAGTAATTTTTGAGCTATTAAAGTCTTACCCGTATGGCTGGCTCCACCAATTAAAATAACCAAAATATAGTCCCCCTTATCATATAGAATATATAAATAATCTTTAGTGCACAATATATAAAGAAAGCGTCTTAATTATAAAATTAATTAACTAAAAATAATTATTATTTACTCTGACCTAATACAAGTGTTGCGAATGCAAAAGAAGATTTATTTATCTTACTTCTAATCAATAAGCAATGTATGGATTTCTCTTCGACCATATACTCATAATATCTTTCCAAGTCTTCACTTTTCTCAAATATAAATTCTATATTTCCGTCTTCTACTGAAGTTAATATAAGTGGATTTATGTCATAATCAGAAACAATATTACCTCTTTCATCTACGATGTAATCATAAACTTCAAATTCAGTTGTTTCAAAATTCAGAGCTTCAATTTCAATTTTTTCTCCAAAATCAATCATTGGCAATTCAATAAATTTTTACCACCCATAAAACTTTTTATCCCTTCTTCAATATCTTCTTTCTCTTTACTATTTCTATCTCCATAATAAATTGGCTTTAATTCTTTAGAATCATATGATATTTTAATGGCTGGCTCTTGTATCATACTATTTTGGCAAGATGCTAAAACTAATAATATTAATAATAAACTAATCATAATAAATGAATTCTTAAATCTTTTCACAATACTTAATCTCCTAAAATATAAATTCTCTTTACTTCTCATAAATATACTTATATACATAATACCATTTAATCATAGTTTATAGTAGCCCCTTAGGCATAAATATTGGGTAAATAGGGCTTGTCCACTATTTATGATACGGTTCACCCTTCATTATCCTAAATCCTCTATATATTTGTTCCAATAATATTATTCTCATCAGTTGATGAGGAAAGGTCATTTTTGAAAAGGATAGTTTAAAATTACTTTTGTTTAATATTTCTTCTGAAAGGCCTAATGAGCCTCCTATGATAAATGTTATATCATTTGTTCCACCTAGAGTTATATCTTCAATTTTCTTTGAAAATTCTTCACTGGAGAAATTCTTTCCTTTTATATCAAGGGATATTATATAAGAGTTATTTGATAGTTTACTAAGTATTCTTTTCCCTTCTTTTTCTTTTATTATTTCAATTTCTTTTTCACTTAAATTTTCTGGTGCACTTTCATCTGTTACTTCTATTATTTTCAGCTTACAATATCTAGAAAGCCTTTTTGAATATTCTTTTATACCTTCTTGCATAAATTTTTCTTTAATTTTCCCTACTCCAATTATTGTTATATTCATTTCTACCTCCACTTTCTTTTATAAATCTTTTTTATTATACCATTTATTTTTTATATTTAAATATTTTTTAAACATAAAAAAACCGTAGAAGCTAAAAGCCCCTACAGTTTCATTTCTAGTAAGTTTCAACAAACACTTCAAAGTATCCTTGAGGATGAGCACATGCTGGACATGATTCTGGTGCAGATTTTCCTCTATGGATATACCCACAGTTATTACATTTCCATTCTACTATTTCATCTTTTTCAAATACTTTGTTATTTTCTATATTACTTAATAATTTTCTATATCTAGCTTCATGACGTTCTTCTGCTTCTGCAACTTCTCTCCATACATAAGCTATTTCTGGGAATCCTTCTTTTTCTGCTATATCTGCAAATTCAGGATACATTGAAGTCCATTCTTCTTTTTCTCCTTCTGCTGCAGCTAATAAATTTGATTTTGTATCTCCTAGAGCAACTGGATATGCTGTATTTATATTTACAGCTTCTCCTTCTAAACTTTTACTTAAAAACTTAAAAAATCTCTTAGCATGTTCTTTTTCATTTTCTGCTGTTTCCATAAATATATTAGATATTTGAACATATCCTTCTTTTTTTGCTTGAGAAGCATAGTATGTATATCTAGTTCTAGCTTGCGATTCTCCTGCAAAAGATTTCATTAAATTTTCTGCTGTTTTTGTTCCCTTTAAAGATTTCATCATAAAGCCCCCTTATTATATATTATTTGATCTTTCATACAAAATTCATTATACCAAAATTTATCTATTCTAGCCACTCTCCAAATTTTTATTAATTTCAAATTAGTAAAATTAAATGAGTTGATATAAAGGAAATACATGAAAACATCGTGCTTTACATTTTTTCATTTATTTTGTTAAACACAAAATTTGAAAATTTATTATATATGAGACAATAAAATAATGAAAATATAGTTAATATAATTAACTGAACTAGTACCTGGAAGGAAAACTCTTTTCCAAATATATTTATCCCGAATACAAAGGTCATAATACTTAATGATATAGTTAAAATGATTCCTCCTATGATTCCATTAACAATGCTTTTCTCAATATAAAAATTTGATATTCCTAAAGATAATCCTACTATTCCATTAGTAAAAAAGAAAAAAAACCCTTCATGCACACTTAATAAGACTACCAAAATACCTGCAACTATGTAAGTTAGTAAACCAATAATAGGTTTTTTTCTAGCACTAATGTATATAGGAATTCCACTTAAAACAGTAACAAAGATAAATGCTTCAGAAAATAATACGGGTATAATTTGGAATATGAAAGCTATAATAGCCATAAAACTACCTAATACAATCAACTTAGTACTCATATTAAATGATACCTCCCCTTATATATTTATGAATATAACAAATAACTGTTCTTAGATTAAATAAATTAACCTTTTATGCACTTTTGCATATATTTAATAACAATATTATTTTAATTTGGGAGGATAGAAATGAATAGATATGTAAATCCAGAGGATATAAAAGTACCAAAAAATTATAAAATTGAAGTTTTTGCCACTAATTTAACAACACCTATAAATTTAATAATTACAGAAGAAAATGAAATGTATCTTGCTGATTCAGGAGTTACTGATGGAAATGGAAAAGTGTTGAAATTAACTTCAAATGGGTTCGAAATTATTGCTGAAGGTTTTAATCCTCCACTTACAGGAATAAACTATTTTGAGGAGAAAATATATGTTTCCCATAGAGGAAAAATAACTACAATTGATAGAAGTGGAAAAACAAAAGATATTATCAGTGGATTACCTAGCTGGGGGGATCATCACAATAACCAAGTAATGTTTAGCCATGATGGGAAAATGTACTTTGGACAAGGAACTGCCACAAACTCTGGAGTAGTAGGTCTAGATAATACTGTGTGGTTAAAAAATCATCCTCAATTTCATGACTATCCAGGAGAAGATATAATACTTAAAGGTGAAAATTTTGCCACAGAAAACATTTTAGGAAATCCAGAAATCGACATAGCATGTACAGGTGCTTATTCACCTTTTGGAGTAGGAGTACCTAGTACTTTTTGTGAATGTATAAAAGGTGTTAAAAAAGCAAGTGGTAGTATAATGCGAGCAAACCCTGATGGTTCAGATTTAGAATTAGTCTGCTGAGGACTTCGGAATCCATTTAGACTAAAATTTGATATGTATGGTAGACTATTTTGTACGAATCATAGAGCAGATGTTAGAGGCAGCAGGCCTATTGATAATTGTCCTGATGAATTTCAATTGATTAAACCTGGCATATGGTATGGATGGCCTGATTATTCAGGAGGATATCCTGTTACATTGCCAATATTTAAACCAGAAAATGCACCCCCTTTGGAATTTCTACTGGCAAAATATCCAATGGTCCCTCCTAAATCATTTGTGAGTTTTCCTAATCATGCAGCAAATATGGGATTTGATTTTAACTATAATTGTGATTTTGGTCCTTTAGGAGATGCATACATAGCTTTATTTGGAAGTGAAGCTCCTGAAACAACTGGTGGAAAACCGCTACCATGTGTGGGCCATAGAGTTTCAAAAATTGATATGAATACAAAAAAAGTATCAGATTTTGCAATAAATAAATCTGGTTGTCCTGCAAGTTTGACTGGTAGTGGAGGTCTGGAAAGACCTATTGATGTTGTATTCGATAATTATGAATATATGTATATTGTTGACTTTGGAATAGGCGCTGAAGGAGAAGAGGAAGAATGGCTTCCAAATACAGGAGTAATATGGAAAGTATCGAGAATTAAATAAAGTGGAGTTTAAATCTCCACTTTATCTTTCTTTAAAGCCAATCCTCAACTTCCTCTATTAACTTGAAATTAGTTAAATCATATTGAAGAGGTGTAATTGTTATATAGCCTTGACTTAAATAGTATCTGTCTGTACCTTTTGCAAGTTCTTTTTTTCTTCTACCACTTATAACTAGTGATATTTCTTCTTTTTCACTATTTTCCTCGGCATAATAATAATCGTAAATAACTCCTCCAATTCTACAAACCTTTATCCCCTTGATATCATTGTCATCATCAACACAAGGAGTATTTATATTTAATACAGTATTACTCTCCATAAACCTATGATTTACTTTATCTAATATTTTCATTGTATATTTAGCTGCTAATTCATAACATCCTTCCCCATCTTTCATTTCTGCTGAAACTGCAATTGAAGGTTTATTATATATATTAGCTTCAATTGCTGCTGAAACAGTACCTGAGTAAAGAATATCTGTTCCTAAATTTCCTCCCATATTTGTTCCTGATATTACTAAATCAATAGGTTCATCTAATAATCTATCAAAAGCAACTCTTACACAATCTGCTGGAGAACCAGAAATACTATATGAATTAGCTTTAATTCCCTTAAGGTTAACCCTTTTAACTACTATAGGTTTTGTAATAGTTATTGAATGACTTTTAGCACTTTGTTGTTCCTCTGGGGCTACTATTATGACATCATGCTCTTTTTCAAGTTCTCTAGCTAAAACTTGAATACCTTCTGCATTTATTCCATCATCATTAACTAAAAGTATTTTCATTTTTTTCCTCCTTAAAATAAACACTTTCATATAATTATATCATATTATCCTTTAACTACTCCTAATGGACTTAGTTTAACTATAGGTTTTACTAGATCTTCTTGATTTTTTATTACCTCTTCAATATCTTTGTATGCCATAGGAGCTTCTGAATAATCTTTTTTTGGATTTTTAAATACTATACCTTCCATAGATCTATTGACCATTTCCTCTGTAAATATTTTATTTGCTTGTCTCCTTGAAAGAACCCTTCCTGCACCATGAGAACAAGATTTAAAACTTTCTTCATTCCCTAGTCCTTCTACTATATATGAAGGTGTTCCCATTGAACCTGGTATTATACCCAATTCTCCACTTTCTGCTTTTATAGCACCTTTTCTATGAACTACTACTTCTTTTCCAAAATGTTCTTCAATACTTGCATAATTATGATGAACATTTATTTTTTCCATTATTTCTCTTGAACCTGTTTCTTCAGCAAATATTCTATAAAACTGTCTAAACAATTCTTCCCTATTAGCCTTTGCATACTCTAAAGAATATTTCATAGAATTAAAATATTCTTCCCCTTCCACTGAATCTATAAAAAGACCATATAAATCAGTTTTTTCAGGAACTAATTTATTTTCTTTGTTTAATTCTTTAGCTATTTTATTATAATAATTTGCAACTTTATAGCCAAAATTTCGGCTACCAGAATGAACCATCAACCAGATATGACCATCACTTCCTTTTTCTATACTCATGAAATGATTTCCTCCACCTAATGTTCCTATCTGATATCTAGATGAATCTAATTCACTTTGAATTACTTCATATTTTGGTGCTTTTTTAAATCCTTCCCAACTTTTTGGATTTTTGTGTGACTCAAACCCAAGTGGAATTTTTTTATGAGACTTATCCACAATATTTTTTATTTCTTCTTTAGATATGTGGATAACATCAGTTTTTGCTCCTATTATTCCACAACCTATATCTACACCCACTGCATTTGGAATTATTATACCTTCTGATGCCAGTACTCCTCCTATTGGCATTCCAAATCCTGAATGAACATCTGCCATTAGTGCAATATGTTTATAAGCAAAATCAAGATTTGAAAGATTTACAGCTTGTTTAAGTGCTGCTTCATCTATTTCATATGCCCAACTTTTGATAAGAATCTTCCCTAAATTTAAAACCTTCACAAAATATCCCCCTTTTAATTTTTAAACTACTAAAAATCTAGGTACTCTATCACAATAATGACATATTTGTGGACTTGTCCAGTCTGTGAAACTTACCTTATCTAACTCATATATATCTGGTGGTTGCTCATAAATCTCAACAAATTCTTCTATAGCAATTTCCAAATGTACATTACACACTACATACATTTTAATCATCTCCAATATTATTCTATACTTATATTATGCTCAAAAAAAGTATTTTTAAAGGCTTGACAAATCTGTCAAGCCTTTTTTATTATTTTTTATTTTTTCATCTCATCAAGGACTATTTCCACTATTTTCTCTTTACCATCTCTTATAATAGTTAATTTGGCTTTTTCACCTTTTTTATACTTATATAATACTTTTTTCATTTGATTCATATTTTTAATTTTATGATTATCTATCTCAACTATAATATCTCCACTTTTTAATCCTGATTTCTCTGCTGGTGATTTAGGCACTATTTCTAATATTATAACCCCTTCATCTACATTTAAATCTACTCCTAGTGCATTTTCATATCTTTCTATTTCTACACCTTGTATTCCTACCATTACAGTATTGAAACTTCCTTCTTTTATTACTTGTTCTAATATAGGTTTTACTGAATTAATAGGTATAGCAAATCCAAGCCCTTCTCCAGTTTGAATTTTTGCAGTATTTATACCTATTACCTCGCCCATCTGATTTAGTAAAGGTCCACCACTATTACCTGGATTTATAGATGCATCTGTTTGAATTAAATCCTCTATTATATTAGATGAATCTACTTTTATGGTCCTATTGAGTCCACTAATAACTCCAGAAGTAACTGTTCTTTGAAAATCTAATCCTAATGGATTTCCTATAGCTACAGCAAGTTGACCTACCTGTAGTTTATCAGAGTCGCCCAATTCTGCTGCTGGTAATCCTTCTCCATCTACTTTAACTACTGCTAAGTCTAATGTAGGATCTGCCCAAAGAACTTTCCCTGTTTTTTTGTCTCCATTTTCAAATAACACTGTGATCTTTCTAGCTTGACCATCTCCTACCACATGAGAGTTAGTAAGTATATATCCATTACTATCTACAATAACTCCTGAGCCTACACCTTCTACTTCTCTTTCCCAGAAAAAATCTCTAACCACTTCTACAGTAGTTATACCTACTACTGAACTAACAGATTTTTTAGCTACAGCAGAAACTGCAGTTATATCTTCTTTAGGACTAATATTAATATTTTGTCCGGCATTTTTACCTCCAGTATTATATACCTCTGGTATAGGAAGTAATTTTCCATATAAATAAGTTGGTGCAATATAAGAAGTTATAATACCTCCTATTATTGCTGCAATTAAAGCTACCAAGAAATAAGAAAAGAATCCTCCCTTTTTCCTTGTAGGCTTTCCATTTCCTGTTGGTCTGTCTACATAATAAGATGTAGTAAATTTTTTATCATCCATTTTCAACACTCCAAACTTTAAAAATTATATACTTTAGTTACTTTTTCCCTATGTGTAAGTTCCAAAGTAATATCCTTATGTACATTCACCCCAATGCCTTCTATAATATTTTTTACCGTTTCGTATGCTAAAAGCGGAAAATTGTTCTCTTGACTCAAATGTCCTAAAAGTACTACTTCCCCATTACCTGATATAATGTCTGAAAGTACTTTTCCTGATTGTTCATTTGAAAGATGTCCTTGGCTACTCATTATCCTCTTTTTCAAATTCCATGGATATCTTCCGACTTTAAGCATCTCAACATCATGATTAGATTCTATTAAGTATAATGAAGAATCTTTTATTTTACTTTTTATATCATTATTCACTATACCTGTATCTGTTATAATACTTATTTTAGTATTATTGTTATATAAACAAAAACCTACTGGCTCTATAGCATCATGGAATATTTGAAAGGGATATATATTTAAATCTTTGAGCTGAAAATTTTTTTCTGTGTTAAATATCTTAATATTCTTCTCTTTTAACTCTCCTACTAGTCCTTCCATACTAGTCCATGTTTTTTCATTAGCCCATATAGGAATATCATACCGTCTTGATAATATTCCTGCCCCTTTTATATGGTCTCTATGCTCATGGGTGATTAAAATGTAATCAATAGTTTCAGCATCTACTCCTATATCTAATAATAAATTCTCTATTTTCTTTCCACTCAATCCTGCATCTACTAAAACTCTTATATTGTCTGTCTCAATATATTGGCAATTTCCACTACTGCCACTAGAAAGAGAACAAAATTTAAATGCCATTTTAGTTCCTCCAATACTTATCCTTCTTTTATTTTAGCACCTAGATTTAATAATTTGGATATAAAATTTTCATATCCTCTTTCTATATGATAAGCTTCTTCTATTTCTGTCACTCCATCAGCTATCAAACCTGCTATAATAAGTGCAGCTCCTCCTCTTAAATCTGTAGCCTTAACTTTAGTTCCCATAAGCTTTTCTACGCCTTCAACAATAGCTATCCTTCCATCCAAATCTATATCTACTCCCATTCTTTTTAATTCATCTACATATTTATACCTTCCCTCAAAAACTGTTTCTGTAACTATGCTAGTACCTTTTACATTGCTTAGTAAAGCAGTCATAGGTTGTTGCAAGTCTGTTGGAAAGCCAGGATAGGGTAATGTTTTAACATTTACACTTTTTAAATTGAAATTTCCATTAACTCTTATTGAATCTCCATATTCCACAACTTCTGCTCCCATTTCTCTAAGTTTGGCAGATATAGGTTCTAAATGTATGGGAATAACATTATTTATTATTACATCACCTTTTGTAGCTACTGCTCCAATCATATAAGTACCTGCCTCTATTTGGTCTGGAATCACAGAATAGTTGCAACCATGTAGTTTATCTACGCCATTAATTTTTATAATATCCGTTCCTGCTCCTCTTACATCTCCCCCCATAGCATTTATAAAATTTGCTACATCCACTATATGAGGTTCTTTAGCAGCATTTTCAATAATAGTAGTCCCTTCTGCCTTTGTAGCAGCCATCATTATATTTATAGTAGCTCCAACACTTACTACATCTAAATAAATTTTACTACCTATGAGTTTATCAGCTTTACATCTTATAACTCCATGTTCTACTTCCACATTAGCTCCCAAAGCTTCAAAACCCTTTATATGCTGATCAATAGGTCTTACTCCTATATTACAACCTCCTGGATACAATACTTCTACTTTACCAAAACGTCCAAGACCAGCCCCTAAAAGATAATATGAAGCTCTCATTTTTGTTGTAATTTCATCTATAAATACACAGTTACTAATTGTACTAGTATCAATATCCATATATCCACTTTCATTTAAAGAAACTTTAGCTCCTAGTAAATCCATTATCTTAACTAGATTATAAACATCTCCAATCATTGGAAGATTTTTTATTTTACATTTATCATTAGATAAAATTGTTCCTACAATAATAGGCAGTGCAGCATTTTTAAATCCACTTATATCAACTTTCCCTCTAAGACTATTTCCACCTTCAATTATAACTTTATTCATCATTGTCCCTTCTTTCTATGAGAGGAATATTTTCACTATATATTAATATTATATTAATTATATAATACTTTTCCATTACATGCTAGTTTGAATCTATTTCTATATAGTAACTATATTTATATAAGATATAGTTTGTCCAAAATAATTACTTAGATTAATTAATATCTTTAAAATTCACTTTCAATGCTTTTTTAACTGAAGTATTTATATTATTTCCTTTTCCTAAATCATCTAATAGTAAATTAATTTTATCTAAGCCATATTTATCTATTAAACTATCTACAGTTTCTAAAGATTTTCTATAGGATATATCTACCTCAATTTTATCAAAATCATTATTTAGTTCTTCAATACCTATGGACTTACTCTTTTCTTTTCCTAATTCCCAATCTATTCCTAATATTTCTCTTTCCATATAAAGAGCCATTCCTTCCGTAAGCCACATAGGATAGTTTCCATTAGTTTTCTCATCAACTATAAAATGAATAAACTCATGAATATGTGGTCCTGTTTCTTCATAAACTTTTTCTATATCATACTTATCTTCTACCCAATTATAAGGAGATAAAATATTTATTGTTCCACTATAATATACTCCCAAAGGTAAAGAGTTTGTTTTTAATCTAATAGTTTTTAAAAACTCTTCCCCATTATTATAAATTATAACAGGAATTTTTTCTTTGGGGAAATAATCTAATTTATTACATATTTCTTCATAGTGTCTTTCTAATTTATTTAATGTAATAAAAGCTATATTTTTATCTGCCTCTTTATATCTTATTGAAAAATGTGTTCCATTCAATGTATAATATTTATTAGTCCTTTGCAAAACCCTTCCTTTTTCTATTCTTTTGTAGCTTGGATAAGTTGAAACTATAAAAAAACTTTTAAATGTAATAATTAAAAGTAAAATAATAAATACGATAGATGTAATAGCTATTAATTTCTTCAATTTTCTTCCCCCCTTCAATATATGTATATATTGAATTTTAAAATATGCTATTGCAATAAATACTTATTTTCTATATAATGATTTATAATAAAGGGGAGTAGCTAAAATAATTAATCGTCAATACGGAGAAATCCCGGTTAATTATTCCTAGTTTTGGGAAGCAAGACCTTTGTTTAAACATTAATGTTTAAACAAGGGTCTTTTTATTTTTACTCTATTCAATAGTATCAATTTTGAATTAATTATTCAATAGTTGTCAAAAGTTAACATTACAGATTAAAACCATTTATTTAGTGGTATACTAAAAAATAGTATGAGAAAGGGGTTGAGTTTATGGAATGGTATAGAGAAAGTATTGAAAATGTAATAAAAAAGCTCTCTTCTAATAAAGATACTGGCCTCTCCAATGATGAGGCAAATAAAAGACTTAAAGAATATGGACTAAATGAACTAGAAGAAAAGGGAAAAAGTAGTATTTGGACAAAGATTATTGCCCAGTTTAAGGATTTTTTAGTACTAATACTTATAGGTGCCAGCATTATTTCAATAGCTGTTGGTGAAGTAACAGATTCTATTGTTATAATTGCTATTGTAATCATAAACGCTGCCTTAGGAATTATTCAAGAAGGAAAAGCTGAAAAATCTCTAGAGGCTTTAAGAAAAATGGCTTCTCCTAATGCAAAAGTTATAAGGGATGGAGATAAAAATATAGTTCCAGCAAATACATTAGTACCTGGAGATATAGTATTATTGGAGGCGGGAGATATTATTCCTGCTGATTTAAGACTATTAGAAAGTTCCAACCTAAAAGTAGAAGAAGCTTCTTTAACTGGTGAGTCTGTTCCAGTAGAAAAAAATGCAGAAACTATTTTAGATAATGAGGTTTCTTTAGGAGATAGAGAAAATACAGCCTATATGAACACTATTGTTACATATGGTCGTGGAAAAGGAATAGTAGTAGGAACTAGTGAAAATACTGAAATGGGTAAAGTAGCAAAAATGCTTAAAACTTTTGAAGACGACACTACCCCTCTCCAAAAGAAACTGGACCAATTAGGCAAATATTTAGGTTTAGGATGTCTTGTAATATGCGGATTAGTATTTTTAATTGGTATCTTTCAAGGTAGAAATCTTTTGGATATGTTCATGATTGCTATAAGTTTAGCTGTAGCTGCAATTCCTGAAGGACTGCCAGCTATAGTAACTATAGTTTTAGCATTGGGAATGAATAAAATGGTTAAAAAGCATGCCATAGTTAAAAAACTTTCTGCTGTTGAAACTTTAGGAAGTACTACAGTTATATGTTCTGATAAAACTGGCACTCTCACACAAAATGAGATGACAGTAGTTAAAGTTTATGCAGGAAATAATTTTATAGATGTAACTGGCAAAGGCTATGAACCTAATGGAGAATTTCTTATAAATAATGAAAATATAGCTCTAGAAGAAAATAATGAATTAAATACAATTCTTTCAATATCTAGCCTTTGTAATGATGCTACATTGAACTATTCTGAGGAAGAAAAAACATATAAAATAATAGGAGATCCTACAGAAGGATCATTAGTCACATTAGCTGAAAAAGGTGGACTAAAAAAGGATGTTTTAAATAAAAAATATCCTAGGTTAAATGAAATTCCTTTTGATTCTGATAGAAAAATGATGACTACTTTCCATGAAAATTTTATAAATGGAAAAATTGTATCCTTTACAAAAGGTGCACCCGATATAGTCTTAGATAGATGTAATAAAATATATTTAAACGGCATAGAAAAACCCTTAACAAATGATATCAGAAAAAGTATATTAGATGCTAATAGCAGTTTTTCAAAAGAAGCTTTAAGGGTATTAGCTTTTAGTTTTAAAACATATGATTCTATACCTAAGGACATTAGTTCAGAAACAATAGAAAAAGATATGATTTTTGTAGGATTAGTAGGTATGATTGATCCACCAAGAACTGAAGCTATAGAATCTATAAAAACTTGTAAAAATGCTGGAATTAAAACTGTAATGATTACAGGAGATTATAAGGAAACAGCTTTTGCTATTGCAAAGGATTTGGGAATAGCCGAAAATATAGATGAACTTATGGTTGGAGGAGATTTAAATAATATCTCTGATGATGAATTAAAGGAGAAAGTAAAAAATATAAAGGTATATGCAAGAGTATCTCCTCAACATAAAGTAAGAATAGTAGAAGCTTTAAAAGCTAATGGAGAAATAGCTGCTATGACAGGAGACGGAGTAAATGATGCACCAGCATTAAAGAAATCTGATATCGGAGTTTCCATGGGAATTACAGGAACAGATGTAGCTAAAAGTACAGCAGAGGTTATTTTAACAGATGATAATTTTGCAAGTATTGTATCTGCTGTAGAACAGGGAAGAATAATATATAGCAATATTAGAAAATTTGTTTTCTTCCTTCTTTCATGCAATATAGGGGAAATTTTAATAGTATTTTTGAGCATTTTATTTCATTTGCCTATTCCTCTATTGCCTATACAACTATTGTGGCTTAACCTAATAACTGATAGCTTTCCGGCTTTAGCTTTAGGATTAGAAAAGGGAGAATCTGATATAATGAAAATCTCACCCAGAGATCCTAATGAACCAATACTTGATAAAACCATGATTACAGGTATTCTGGTTCAAAGTATAGCTATTACACTAGCTACTATATTAGCATATTTGTGGGGATTGAAAAATTATGGCATAGAAAATATTATAATTTCTAGAACTATAGCTTTTACAACTCTTATTACAGCAGAGCTTATTAGAGCTTTTTCTAGTAGATCAGAAAAACATACTTTATTTGAAATAGGATTTTTCACAAACAAAACTTTAGTATATGCTGTATTAGTTTCTTCTTCTTTACTATTGATTGTTCTATATATACCAGTTTTTCAAACAATTTTTAGAACCTATCCTATTGATTTGAAAGCTTGGAGTATAGTTCTTAGATTTTGTTTAATACCTATTGTAGCTGGTGAGATAAATAAAATTATATTAAAGAAATTAAATGATTAAGTATCTTAAAAGGAGCTATTGGATATAATCCAATAGCTCCTTTTAAATTTCTTTAATTAATAAGCACTTTTCTATTTATACGTAAGCGTCAAAGTTAAGCCACATTTTCAATCTATGGTTTCTATGAGATAATACCTTTAAATAATAATAAGGAGGCTGTCTTAAATGAAACTTGAAGATAGAAAGCTTTGGATTGAACGGATACAAGATTACAGAAATAGCGGTTTAACGGCAATTAAATGGTCAGAAGAAAAAGGTATTTCTGTTCATAAGCTCAGATACTATATCAATAAATTCAGCAAAGAATCGAAAGAGATTTTAAAAAACAAAATCTATCACCTGAAGAACGATATAATGAACGATTGAGGAGAAGCAAACCAGTTCTTGAGGATTTTTTGTCATGGTTAAAAATAAAAGAAAAAGAAACTCTACCTAAAAGTAGTCTTGGAAAGGCTATCAAATATTGTTTAAATCAATGGAGAAAACTAGAAGTATTTATGCTAGATGGTAGACTAGAAATAAGTAACAATAAAACAGAACGGGCAATAAAACCATTTGTTATAGGACGAAAAAACTTTCTATTTTCAAAGTCCCCTAGAGGTGCTACAGCAAGTGCCATCACATACAGTATAATAGAAAGGTTGAAAGCCAATAATTTGAATCCATTTTACTATTTAGAATATTTATTTGAGAAACTACCTAATATAAATCCAGAAAACTTAGAAGAGCTAAATCAGCTATTACCTTGGTTAGGCTTAATTCCAGAGATTTGCAAAATTCCTAATAAAAAATAGTATAATATATATCCCTATCTTTTGAAGGTGGGGGATATTTTACGCTTACACTCTTTTTATTAAGAGGCGTCCTACCGTTTTTATCCTTAAACTTTCCCAAATCTATATCTCCATTTCCTTTTTTCAGTTTATTAGGTATCTGACGTTTTATAGCATTTATCTCAGCTCTATTCTTAAACCACCTAACAATTTAAACATGGTAATTTTATATAAATAGTTAGTTTTATTCTCACCTTAGTGAGTATAGTCCCAATTAGAAATAATGCAATGTAGAGACAATATAGCGGGTTTTATTCTCACCTTAGTGAGTATAGTCCCAGGAATACACTTTAATGAATCCGACATGGTAGCATTGTTTTATTCTCACCTTAGTGAGTATAGTCCTAAAGCAGGAGGCAGAAGAATGAGAGGAAATGCAAGGTTTTATTCTCACCTTAGTGAGTATAGTCCTATAACAGAAGAAAATAGAAAACTTAGACACGAAATTGTTTTATTCTCACCTTAGTGAGTATAGTCCTTAAGCTTTTAAGCGGAAGAAAAGAAACAGAAAGTCAGTTTTATTCTCACCTTAGTGAGTATAGTCCAGCTAGAAATATAAGCATGGCTCCTGAAATAGCAGAGTTTTATTCTCACCTTAGTGAGTATAGTCCATAGACGCTCTTACACAAATTACAGAGGAGTTAGGTGTTTTATTCTCACCTTAGTGAGTATAGTCCTAAAATGGTGGGGCGTTGATATGAACTATATAGAGGTGTTTTATTCTCACCTTAGTGAGTATAGTCCGCATACTGATGAAATATCAAAGAGAGTCACAATAGAGTTTTATTCTCACCTTAGTGAGTATAGTCCTTATGAAAGGTTCCCAATATTGGAGGAATTAGTATAGTTTTATTCTCACCTTAGTGAGTATAGTCCCAGAAGAAAAAGTTAGAGAAATGTTAGATTAAAATAAGTTTTATTCTCACCTTAGTGAGTATAGTCCCTTCATCGAATACCCAACTTTCAAATTGTTCTGCCTGGTTTTATTCTCACCTTAGTGAGTATAGTCCTCAGCAACGAAAGCAAATAAGTTTTGCTTAAATCAAGTTTTATTCTCACCTTAGTGAGTATAGTCCCCGTTAATTTATACAATAGATTCTTCAATCTATTTACCATAGCTTTTTGTCTATCGTCTTAAATTTAAATTTTTATATTCAAAACTATAACTTGATAATTTTATCTTATACTATTTATGTGTATTTTTCAATAGTCCTAAACTTCAATCGATATCCTAGCATTTTCACATTACTGAGTATCGACTGAAATCTTATGATACTATAAATTTAATATTTTGAATATAATTAGATTCCAAATTGACCTTTTGGTTATTTTTTTTTACATCTTTATTAAATTTAACAAATAGTGTTTTTCCATCAAATTCTAAGTTAATATTATATTTTTTATAATATATATCTATATATACGACTTTACAATTTTCAATATAGCGAATTTCAAGATCAATCTTCTTTTTTATATATATGTCTTCATAACAGCTTGGAACCAATAATTCATTTTTAACTTTTAAATCCATATATTTAATTTTAAAATTAATTCTTTCATCTGTACTTTCATTACTTTTATTTTCATAACAACTTATTTCAATATACTTATTATTAATTTTAAGATCTATATTGTGATCTTCTTTTCTTATTTTATCATATATATTTATATTTACATACCTATATTCGTTTTGTTGTATTATACCTAATATCATTTCTTTAATTTTAAAATTAATGTTTTTTCTAATAATTCCATTAAGTAACAATATATCTTTAGATAGAGCATTCTTATAATTTGATTCTCCCTCAGTTGTTTCTTTAAGAAGTTTTTGTTTATTATTTAAATCGTTCACCTTTAGTATTATCTCTTTTATATTTAAATTTTCATCTTTATAATTTAAGTCATATTTATTTAAAATAGACTTCTCTTTCATATTTTTTTGCTGTGCATCTATACTTACTAGATTATTTCTCTTTCTTAACTTTAGATTGAATACTAATTTTTCCTTCTTCATATAATAATCATTTATAATATTTTTATTTAATTCTTTGCCAGTTAAACCTTTAGTTATACAAATATCTATAATTTCTTCCATTTGTTCACTTATTGTTTTTTTATTTTGATTATTATTTATATAGATGTTTAATGGCTCTATATATAATTGTTTCATATTAATATGTGCTATACTATTTCTTATTTGACAATTAACTTTTTCGTTTAATGCCATTTTCATGACCTGTGAAAAATTAATATTTCCATTCATATCCTCTTTTCTAACCTTATCAATCACCTTTTTGAAAGTAATACTTCCTTCATTACCCTCTTTCTTAGCAATCAAAAATAACGCACTTATTTCAATATCATTTAAAAGCTTAAAAATTATTTGATAGTTTTTCATCATTGGTAATACTAAAGATTTATTAAATTCTTTTATATCTATATTTGTTGGCAATGCAATGCTTACATTCTTATATATGAATTTTTCCAATTCTTTTCCAAATTTTTCCCTGCTCTTTTTACCTAAAAATCCATCACTTAAACTATAACTTGTTACTTCAAGTCTTTTAACATTCTTTTCAAAGAGTCTTAAATCATGGAAAAATGTATCTTTATTATCATTATTTCTTTTATCTATAAAATCAACATGTTTTAAATCATAATAATTCTTTTTAACAAATCCTAAAAAATCACCTCTTATTTCAACTGGAAGTAATATATACATTAAAATATATAATTTAACTAAATTATTCTCTCTATCACTACAAAATATATCTTCTGTATCTCTGAATTTATAATCTTTTATGAGCTTTTTAAATCTATTATCTCTTCTATCTAATGATTTGCTAAGATAAGTCTCTCGTTTTTCCATAAATTTTGATATAGTTAAATTATTATCTTTATCAAAAGCACTTACAAATTTATCAATATCTAAATTAAATTCTTCTAGAATAAATCCAAAAGCTAACTGCAACTTATATTGCAATCTATATTTAGAATTTAGTTTTGTCATTTCTTTCATTTCAGTATTTAACTCACATAGTTTTACATTTATTTCATTAAGTTTTTTCTTATTATCATTATTTATTCCAGCCTCAATAAGTTTTGAATGTATATCTACATATTTTTTTCTCTCTACATATAGTTCTTTATATTTTTTTGAACTATGTATATCATAAACATAGGGTGCGTTAAACCATAGTCTTAGTTTTTTCTGTTCGTCCAACTCTTGTTTTAGTAAATTATAAGTCTCTTTCTTCTTATTATTTGTTTTAAAATCACTATGCTTTTTAAAGTTTTCCAAATAGATAGATAATTTGTTCATATTTTCATTAAAATGTTTAGTAACCATTTCTTTATATTCTTTATCTTCTTCTCCAGATATTGTCATCATATTATTTATAAAATTATTAAAGCCATTTTTTGTTTCACATATATCCCTATAGATATCAAGTAGTTTTATTGCATTAATATTTTTATTTAATACATGTATAGTTGTTTTTTTATCTAAATAATTAGATACAGCCCTATTTTTAACTAGTTTTATTTTACTTAATTCTTTAAAAATATTTAAATCTAATAATTCACTAAATCTTCTACTCTTTGATTTATCTTTATTGTAAATAATAAAATTTTTTCCTGAATAAAGATTTTCATAAAATTTATAATTATAGTGAACCATATAATGTCTTAATCTAGAAAACAATATAAATGTTTTCTTTAAATCTTCTTTTATTCTTTCTTCACTAATATCTATCTTTTTTTCTTTATCTCCACTCTCTACTTCTGTGTTATGATTTAAAATATACTGGTTTATACTTTTTTCAATACTCTTATAAGACCTTTCAATTATTTTTTCCTTCTCGTCATTCTTTTTATTTTCATATTTCCATATTTCATTTATTAAATTTATACTATCATTTCCACCTTTATCCTCTTCACCATCATAATGTAATAAAAAATTGTTAATCATTTGATAATAAATAATCATGTTTGATCTATAGCTTAAAAATCTATTAATCTTATATATTTCTTGAGAATCTATATTTATTGTTTCATCTACTTTTTCTGAGTCACTACAAACTATTTCCCTATAATTCTTCATCACATCAGCATCTAGCAAAATTCTATTAGTATATTGCGTTAGACTCCTAGATAACCTAATTTTATCACCTAAATCATTAGAATCAAAGTGATCTTTATTATCAGTTATTGATACTGTAACTTTAGTTCTATCTTGCTTTATAGGAGTGTATTTCCCCTGTATTGTATAGTCTTTTATGATTTCGCCAGTTGTTTTATGTCTTTTAGTTACATGTAATTCTGTTAAATCCTCATTTGTTGTTACAAAAAAACTTTGTTTACCCTTTCCTCCAAAAGAATTAAATTCTTCCTCTTCTAGTCTATTGTATGCACAGTCAAAATTAAATTTCATTCTGCCTTTCTCATCTTTTTCTGTACTTTTAAATTTTATAACATCTATTCCGCCTTGCTTAGTATATAAAACCTTAATTTCTTTAACCTGCTTATCATCAAAATTAGAAATTATAACTCTTACTATTGAACTTTTATTTGATTTTGCCTTCTCTCGTCTTCCACTTTTCATAAAATTCCCCTTTTTCTCTTATAGTATATTTTCTCTCATCTACATATTAGCTAATTTAAAGAGTAATATCAAGTAGACGCATACTTAGAATCATTCACTTATAAAGCAAATACAGAAAAAATTATATAAGTAAGTAGGTATAAATCAAAGTATAAAATAATTATATTGAAAATTAAAAGTATACAAAACATTATAATTAAGATTTGTCATATCAATCCCCTATATCTTAAATCACTATCTATATCTACATCAACCTCATAAATAGAATTATAAATACAAGTCTTTAAGTATCCTACTTTATTTTTAATTTCTTTTTCCCTACTTGCAGCTTTAAATTTATTAACTACATGTTCTAATATGAAAAAATCTAATTTCTCTAAGTCTTTTTCTAATAGCTTTATTGGAATAATATTCCCACCAATATCTACTCTCTTTTTGTTTTCAATATCTAAATATAAAAGTCTAATAGCTTGAGTAACTGCATTTTGATAATTTCTATCTATAGCCTGAATTTCACATTTTTTTATAGTCTTATTATAGTTTTCTTTTATCTGGTTTGATATGTCTATCTGTCTATCAATTTTATTTTTCTTATTTCCATTTATAGAAGACTGACTGATAGACTGATTATATATAACAATATCAGTATCACTATTATTAGTATCATTCGGTGAAAGATTTTTCAGTCCATTTTTTGCGGTGAAGGTTTTTGTTTTTCATCTTCAATATTTCCTTTGGTTTTTTCATCAATAGAACCATCCTTAGAACCTTTGTTTTCTCTTTTTTGCTTTTCTTTTGGTTCTTCTTTTTTTATATTTATTACTGTCAAATATATACGATTTGGTCTATTTGCTCCTTGCCTTTCTTCTTCCATTAAACCTGTACCTATGAGCTGTTTTATTGCTTTCCTTAAAGTAGGCTGACTGCAACCCAATAATTCCGCTATATCTTCTCTTGTAAAAATTAAATATACCTCCCCTTTTTCATTTATCCAATTATTAGACATGCTTAATTCATGTCTATCACGTAATAAAGAATATAAAATCCTTGCATCATTTGAAAGGTTTTTAAACTCTCCTTCAAATAAAAACTTTGGCATTTGATAGAATCTATTATTATTAACATCATTAATTGTATATCTAATTCTATTTTTCATTTTAAACCCTCCCTTTGCTATTTTTAGACATAAAAAAACACCCAATATTTATTGAGTGTTTTTTAATT
Organism: Anaerosalibacter massiliensis; assembly: GCF_024623155.1. NCBI lineage: Bacteria > Bacillati > Bacillota > Tissierellia > Tissierellales > Sporanaerobacteraceae > Anaerosalibacter > Anaerosalibacter massiliensis. Next base: position 5,988 of record NZ_JANJZL010000009.1, on the reverse strand, counting down.
AATATGAATTTATTAAAATCATATTATAACGTTTATATTTCAAATTCTTCTTCATTCTCTTTTATTTTTTCCTTTTGTAATACTAGACCATGTATACAATTATCATATATAAATTTATCAATCTTACTATAATCATTAGTATTATAAAATTCACTAAGCCTTACATTAAATTCTTTTATATGTTTTTCTGGAATACTTAGAATTCCCTTTCCTTCACTGATTAAAATCTTATTGGCACATAATGTAGATGTCCTTTTGTTTCCATCCCAAAATAGCTGACTTCTCATTCCCCATAGGAAGTATCTTATAGCTCTTTCAGTAACACTTTCTATGTTTAAAATCTTATCTATAACATTTTCTTTATTGGGAATAGTAGGAACATAATCTACTCCTGATATTGATACATTACCGTTTCTTAAAACTCCCCATTCTAGACTTTCGTTTCTTGAAACAAAATGATTTATTTTACATATAAAACCAAGATTAAAGGCTTTTTCTATATTATCAATTAAATATTTCCATGCATCCCTTAAATTTAATATTACTTCTATATCACTCATTTTTAAGTTTGCAACACTTATACCATCAAGAATTGTTTTAGTATCAGAAAAAGTTACATTACAACCTTCCAGTCTTGCACTATTATATATATTTTCAACAATTAATTTCTTAGCTAAGAAAATATTTTGTTCTAAGGTTAAGTTATATTTATCTTTAAACATTGAGATCACACCTTTTCAGCATTGTTTTATGCCTTATGTTTCTATATTTTATTTTATCATTAAATATTATTTCAACAAGAATAAATCGGAATATACAAATTTCAATCAGTGTATCACTAATTGTCTAATTATATGGGCTGTCGCCCGCTTATATTTTTAAAAGCTAAACTTCTGGTAAGATTATAAAAGTACGAAGTTATTTACAAACCTAAATTCCTCTTTTAAAAGAAGCTGAGTGTTATTAGAAAGGTTTCAATTAACAGCAAGGATATATACGACCGTTGGAACCGTATCCTGTATGTATAACCAATGACACAGTATATTAACCACATTCTTAGAATATTAATCGCTATGACTTCATCCTTTACATTTAACAAAAGCATAATGCTGATGCAAATACTTCCTAATAATATTCCAAATTTAAGTATATCACCAATGTGAAACAATATATCTTTGAATTTTGTACGACTAGAAAAATACATTTTTCCATCTATAGATATTCCCTTACCTGCAATAATATCGTGTATATCACCTATAAAATAAAAAAGAAAAGTAATAATTAAAGCCAAGTAAAGTCCTAAACTTAAAAGATTAAAATGTAAATTTCCGTCTTCTATCAATAATATTTTTAGAACCAAACTAATTACAGAGACCACAAATAACATGGAAACGAAAGCTATAGATTTTTTTATAGGAACACTAAGTAAAACATTTTGCTTTTTTTCTATTGTTTCTAATTTCATTTTACTAACTTCACTAGAAGTATTCTCAAATACAATATACAGATTATTTTGGGATATAATTTCATCATTGCGAGTTTTCATATTTTCAATCTTTTCATCTATCTCTTTGTCTAAATGCTTGTGAAAAATAGCGTATGACTTTGGCACTTTATCTTTTGTATAACAAAATTTTAGTATATTAAAAAATTTTCCCATTGTACCACAAAGACTATAGCCTTCTGTCGCCTGTTTTTTTATAAATCCAGTCAATGCAGCATTTTCATAAAACTGATAATTATTATATACTATTTTATTTTTATGATTCTTTTTTTTGATATTCATTTTCATCCAATTCTTCTCCTATTTTTTTAATAAAAAATAATAATGTTAAGTAATGTGCGCTGAAACTGTAAAAACTCAATTTGAGTCTATACAACTTCTTCTTGCTTACTTTTTTTTTGCTGTTTTTGTATATTTATTAAATACTATGAACATTTTTAATAAATTATAAAGTGTTCATAGCTGAGTTCTTGACGATACCTTCCTGTACATTGTCTATTCGCATAAAATTTATTAATATATTTATAATCATAGGCTCCAGCTGTATAAGTTGTATATTTACAACCTAAATACTCGGTTTTAGGATTTACTGCAACTAAAACATCATAAACTCCCTTAGCTACACCTGCCAACGATACTGTTATTCCTAAATAAGGGTGAAGTGAACCGATAATGGAAGATAGAGCAGTAATTGTAAGAGCGTTTAGAGCCTTTCCTAGGGCTATATTCTGTTTTCCTGAAGTCAAATAACGGTTATAATCAGAAGGCTTTAAATTACCATATGGAGTAAGAGACTTCTTACCTTTCCAAATTGTTTTGGCTATATTCATATCCGTCTCATTTACTTGAGATACTTGAACTTTATAACCGTCAAGTATAATACTGCCGTCCTTCGTAAAAGAAATTGTATTACTTTTTTTTCCATCACTAACAATAATGGTCACATTTTCATTATCATTGCTCTTTATAGTTACTTTTTCATCAATATTCTTATAATTTAAGATGTATTCATTACCTTTTTCTGTCACATTAACTTTTTTAATAATTGATGTATCTATATGACAATTATTTAATGTAGCAATTTCCGATTCGATTTGAGAAGTCTTTTCTCGTGTAACCGTCTTATTTGCCACAATAGAAGGTTCCATTGCATAAGATACCTGTGAGTTATAAGTAGTAGCTGCAAAAGATGGCATCATACTAACAAACAACAAAGTTAAAATTAAACATAAAGAAACAGCTTTTTTCATTTTTATCTCCTCCTAAAATTGAATGAATATAAAGTACTCTAAAGGTAAATAGGTTACCTTTTTTATATTTTAAATATATTGTAGCACACATATTTTGAAAATGTTGTCGAACATTATCTTAGTAGACAGATTTTAAAAATTCTTATATCTTTAGAGCCTGAGCCTAAAAGGAGCTATTGAATATATCCAATGGCTCCTTCTAAATTTCTTTAATTAATAAGCACTTTTCTATTTTATACAGCATAAAATAGAACAAGGATGGTGATGTATTCTTATGAGAAAAATAATAGATTCCAAAATTTGTCCAATTTTAAGTGCAAAACTTTCTTCTCAATCTAGAGAGGAACTACCAGTAATTGTCCAAAGCAAAGACCATTCAAATCTTAATAATTTAATATTTAATATGTCTGGAAGAGTAAAATCTAGCCTTCCACTTATTGGAGGAGTGGCATGTAATTTAAGTATAGAGTCTATTTATAGGCTAGCAGAAAATTTAGATATTGAATATATTAGTTTTGATTCAAAGGTTTTTGCACTCTTAGATATTGCTTCTGCTTCTGTTGAAGCTAATTTCCCACATGAAAGAGGTTATATGGGAGAAGGAGTAACTGTAGCTTTAGTAGATACAGGAACAAGTCCTCACAATGATTTAATAATGCCTAATGAAAGAATAATAGGCTTTAAAGATTTTGTAAACAATAGAGATTATCCATATGATGATCATGGCCATGGAACCCATATAGCAGGTATAATTGCAGGTAGTGGATATTCATCTAATGGAAAATATACTGGAATAGCTCCAAAATCAAATATTCTATCTATAAAAGCTTTAGATGAAAATGGTAGTGGAAATACTTCTGATATTATTAAAGCTCTTTCTTGGGCAATTGAAACTAAAGATAAATATAATACAAAAATAATAAATCTTTCTTTAGGAAGCCCTGTAAATAATCCTTGTTCAAAAGATCCATTATGTAGAATTACTAAAGAGGCTATAGACAATGGACTGATAGTTGTTGTAGCAGCTGGAAATAGTGGGCCTTCTAGCGAATCCATACTTTCACCTGGAATAAACCCAAATGTAATAACTGTTGGTGCCGTAGATGATAAAAGAACATCAGATACTAGAGATGATACTATTGCTTCCTTTTCTAGTAGAGGTCCTACTAAAGAAGGATTTATAAAACCTGATATTGTAGCTCCCGGTGTAAATATAATGTCTCTTTCTAACCATAAACAAAATGGTTATACATCATTAAGTGGTACATCTATGGCTACACCTGTTATATCAGGTAGCATAGCCTTACTTCTTGAAAAGGAAGGACCTTTATCTAATAAAGAAGTAAAAAGACGATTAACTGAATCTTGTATAGATTTAAAAGATAATAGGGAAAATCAAGGTGCTGGAATGATAGATTTAAATAAACTCTTTGAAATTTCTTCAGGAAATAAAAAGAATGAATCATTACCTAATAAGAAATTTTCCCCTTCAAATATAAATCACCATATAGAAAATTTCTTAATCTTATTCATAGTATTATTTTTGTTAAAACAAGATTAAAGAGGAAGTAAAATTACTTCCTCTTTTTTTAAATATTATATACTATTTATTTAGATAATCAGACGGATTCTGATGAACTCCATTTTTAATCACTTCAAAATGTAAATGGGGACCTGTAGTTCTTCCTGTATTTCCTACTAAAGCTATAGTTTGACCTTTAGAAACTTTATCTCCATTATTTACATTTAACTCACTACAATGGCCATACCTAGTTATATATCCATTTCCATGATCTATTTCTACTAACTTGCCATAGTTTCCTCTATAACCAGAGTATGTAATTGTTCCGCCATCAGCTGCTTTTATAGGAGTGCCTACATTTGCAGCAATATCTATACCTTTATGCATTCTTCCCCATCTCTGTCCATATCTAGATGAAATAGAGCCTCTTGTCGGTGTAGCAAAATTTCCACTAGCAACTGTTAAAGGCCTCTTTTTTGTGCCTTTTACTATTATCTCATCTACAGGTTTTGATATAATATCTTCTTTTATTATTTTTCTATCTACCTCTATACCATTATGCTTTACAACTCTTTCTACTATTTTACTTTTTCCATTAATGCCTTTTTCTTTAACCATTGTTTTATTTTTATACATATTTTTATCATATTCTATATCTAAATTATATTCAATTTCTTTTTCATAGATAATTTCCTCTATAGTTTCAAGAGTTAGTAAAGGTTTAGATATTTTTATATTGACTTCATCACCTGGGTGGATAATTTCAAAATCTTTCCTATCATTAGCTTTAATTAAATCATCTAATGATATATTGTATTTATTTGCTATGGTCCAATAGTTTTCTCCTGGCTCAACTACGTGAACTTTAACCTCTTCAATACCTTTTTCAATTAATGATAATATTTCTTCACTAGTTTTAATATCAAATAAAGGTATTATCTTTTTAACTATATTAATGTCTTCTAGAAAATTTACTTCTTTATAATCAGAACTATTTTCTTTTGAATGTAAAAAATGTTCTTTACATTTTGTCAATATATCTTCTGCTTCTTCTCTTCTTTCAACTACTCCTATTTCTTTTCCATCAATTAATATTACATATCCATTTGTAACAAAATTCATCTTAGATTTAATATTATTTTTTAGATATTTTTTTTGCGTTTTTTTGTTTTTATTAATAGGTTTTAAGCCACTTTCCCCTATTTCACAATCTACTTTAGAGGACCAAGCTTCTGCAACATTTACTTTAAACATTGTTACAATAGCTAATATTGAAGTTAGTAACATGGTAATCGTAAATTTAATCATAAAATCTGAAGACTTATATTGACTTAATTGTTGCCTTCTTTCATTACTTGGTTCTTCCATAAATAATCTCCTTCCCTATTAGGTTAAACCATAATAAGCGGACTATATATCTAACAAAAAAGTCCTCTCATTGTAGCTATTGTAAACAAAATATAAAAAAATATTCTTTTTAGAAGAATATTTTTTTATAAAAATAAAAAAACCCTACCTCGACCTACGAGATAGAGCTTCTATTCTATGTATAAATCTGGCAACTTCCTACTCTCCCAGAGTGTTACCACTCAAGTACCATCAGCGTTAGAAGGCTTAACTTCTGTGTTCGGTATGGGAACAGGTGTGACCCTTCTGCTATCGTCACCAGATAATGTATTAAATTGAAAATAAGATACACAGTAAGATATATT
>NZ_JANJZL010000008.1:0-134853 GCF_024623155.1 Anaerosalibacter massiliensis | reverse complement strand
TTTAATGATAGACTTTTTCCATACAAATGTGTATCTATTTGCATTTGCCTCTATTTTTGTTCCATCTATATAAATACTTTTTAAATCAACTTCTCCTTGTTCTATTAACAAATCTATTAATTGTTTTAATATTTCATCCATAAAAGGATAAATTTTATTCCTAAATCTATTGATAGTGACATGATCAGGAGTCTTACTATTGTTTAGAAGCCATCTAAACCGAAGATCGTATCTACAAGCATCTTCAATATCTCTAGCTGAATATTTCCTATTTAAATATGCAAAAACTAATATTTTTAACATAGTACGTGGTTCCACAACTGGCTTTCTACCTTTATGAGAGTAGGCACTAGTTAAAAAACTTAAATTCATCTCCTCAATAATATTGTGCACCAGGAAAACCTCGTCATCCATATCAAAATCATTAGCCAAATCAAAACTAAAAGATAGTTGCATTTTTTTCATTTTTGCTTTATAATTAATTTTAGTATGTGATTTCATAATAAATAAAACATACTAAAAAAGAGCTGAAAAATCAATAGATTTTTCAACTCTTTTTCTTTTATTTAGGAGCTATATTTTGAAACAGCCCCATTTTAATAAGACAAAAAATTATTTATAATTTATTAAAAGTTCATTTAATTTTTTATGACTAGGTACATTTATTCTTTTAAGTTCATATAATCCATTAGATATATCTGCATATTTACTTTTTGTAGTAAGGGTTACCTTAAAATTTAAATCTTTTAAAACCCTTTCATTTGTTGAATTATATTTCCCATAAGGATAAGCATAAACATAAGAATCACATCCTATATTTTCTTTAATAAGTTTCATAACTTGTACTGTATCTTTAGAAAATCTATCATAATGAAGATCCTCATCTTCTCTACTCATTGGAAGTACCCCTACTCCATGCTTAGAATTTTCTTTATAATTATGAAGATCATAAGAATGAGGCTGTATTTCTACAATTCCACTCTCATACATTTCTTTTCCTTCTTTCCAAGTGAAATAAGAGTACCTAGTGTCATTATTAAAATTCCTTATTCCTATTCTAGAACCTATGGTGAATATAGTAGCTTTCATATTGTTTTTTCTAAGTACAGGATAGGCATATTTATAATTATCTTCAAGTCCATCATCAAAAGTTATTATTACAGGTTTCTCTGGTAGGCTTGTCCCATTTTCTTCATAACTAACTAATTCATTGAAAAATATAGGTGTATATCTATTATCCTTTAAATATTTCATATCTTCTTCAAATCTTTTATTAGTTATTGTTATTTTATTAACCTCTACTCCTTCTTTTCCAACATGATGATACATTAATATAGGTATAAGTTTTTTCTTATCTACTAAAGAATTTTTTTCTGAGGAAATCCCCACATTTCCATTTTTTCCAAGGACAATCAACATTATAAACAAAGAAATGGGTATAATATTGAAAAATCTATATACTGTCTTGTTTTTTGCCATATTTCTTCCTCCTACATATACTTGATTAATAAATAATAGCATATATTGCTTACAATTTAGTTTAAATTTGGTTACAATTTTGTAAGTTAGGAGAAAAAAATTACCAACCGCTGTGCTTTTTCACGCTATCCCTAAAGGGATTTAATACTATCCTTATTTATTTATCTTTTTCCCTGTAAAAGGATCTATATATTCTTTAAAGCTTAATTGATCATAGGCTATATCTTCTTGTAATTGTGTTTGTATATAATTTTCTATTGTTTTTTCCTACAGTACTAACATAATATCCTTTACACCAAAACCTTCTATCTCCATACTTGTATTTTAAATTTGCATATCTATCAAATATCATTAAACTACTTTTACCTTTTAGATATCTCATAAAACTCTATACACTTAATTTAGGTAGTATACTGACTAACATATAAATATGCTCTTTACAAGCTTCTGCTTCTATTAACTCTACTCCTTTATATTCACATATTTGATTTAAGTTTGGTTGGCTAGACCTAAACTTATTATATCACTGGAGGTTTTTTCTGCTCAACGCTGGAAACTTTTTTGAACCACCCACTTAACGGGTGGTATTCTTAAACCAAAAAAGAGCCTAGGCTCAGGCTCTAAACATATATTTATTAAACATCATCTCTAAAATATTCTTCTAATACTTACTTTTTAAATTAGTAAGTTCAATTTTATTTGGATCATCAAACGCTTGTAAAAATCTTATAAAATCATCTGTTACATATTTATAATCAAATTCATTAATGCCTCTATAAATATATAATTCATTTTCTAGTTCAAATGAATTACTTTGGATTAACCCAGTTATATTATCAATAAATACATATACATATAAAAACTCATATTTGTCCAAACTTACAATAATATTTTCTTTTTCAGACAAAAATATTTCATCATTTTTATCTGCTTTAGTATTTAAAACAAATTTTGAAAGTTTTATTTTTTTTACATCTAAGTCATATTTTATATATATATCATTTAATTCATTTCTAAATGCCTCTTCATCACCTCCAAATAATACATCTATATCTTCATAAAATTGATATTTCTCTATTTCTTTAGAATCTATATTATATACAGAATAATTTTCTTCAAGATAATTTATTATTGAAAGATAATTTTTCTTATTAAATATAATTTTATCAGAATACTTATTTATAGAATTTGCAATTCTTTTTAAAAACAAATCTTCATGAACTCGAAACTTATCATTATAATTATATTCTTTCATATAAGACATGTTTTCTCCTCCTAATTTGATAGAAAAACAGCGAGAAACATATACTCACTGTTTTTCTATTTATATTTTAAATCTTAATATTAAGTATACTATTTAGGCCATACATTATACCATCTATTATGTGCTATAGCATATTGTCCAGTATGAACCTCAAACCCTCCTGATTTAAATCTTACTTGATAATGTTTTCTATCAGGTAAGCTAATAGTACCTAAACTAACAGTTCCGGCATTCCTCATACTAAACTTTCGATAATATGCCTTTTCATGTAGTATGTCCCTATTAATTACCCCATCCCTAACTTGAACAACTCCACTAAACAAATGAGCTTGATAACGACCAGAAAGCTTAAAATACATCGAAAGCTTATATTTTCCAGATTTGACTTTACTCAAATAAAATTTTACAGAACCTACAGTAGCACCATTGGCAGAAGTACGTGTTCCTTTTTCAAGTGGTGCACTAACGTTTTGAACTGAATCGTCAATATATAACTCAATTTCTCCTTCATAGTCACCTTTATCATTCAATTTTAAATCGACGTCTACATACTCATCCATAGCGCTTTCTGCATTAACGGTAGTAATAAAACCAAACACAAATACAATTGATAAAATAAATGAGAAAAATCTCATATGTTTCTTCATAACTATCCCCCTCCTTTAGTAACGTATAAATAGCAATTAAAATAAATAACTACTAATTTTATAAAAAATCCTACTATTGACAAATATACCATAATGTGCACCAAATAGCAAAATAGAATCATAATCATATTTTCATAAAAGCAAGATAAAGCCTAAACTTAAGCTCTGTTTTTTATAAATCTAATTTTATGTATTGATTATATCCTGCACTCTACTTATATCTTTCAATAATATATTCCAAATCATCTCTTAACTCATTTTCATTGTTTGTATTTATTAAATCGCCATTTTCCATATGATCTAGTTTTGATTGTTTCTGTATCTTTATTAATTCTCCACCAAAAGCTATAAATCCACGATATACTAATTTATACCAAATTATATCATATTATAGATATACCTCCAAAAATCTAAAAATCTCAGACACTACACATGGATAATTCACTATATATTATCTTTTATAACACTTTCTCAAAAAAAGAAAATTGCCAACGGAAAATAGTTCATGTTGGCAATTTTATATAATATTCTTTTGTAAGCTTGTATTTATCTTAATTTGTAATCATAAAAGATTACATCATTGGCATTCCGCCACCCATTCCACCGTTCATTGCAGCCATTCCTGCCATATCGTCTTCTTCTTTAATATCTGCTACTGCACCTTCAGTAGTTAATACCATTGCAGCTACTGATGCAGCATTTTGAAGAGCTGAACGAGTTACTTTAGTTGGATCTACTATACCATCTTCAATCATATTTGCATAAGTTTCTTTCAATGCATCAAATCCAATTCCTTCTTCTCTTTCTTTAACTTTTTCTACTATTATTGAGCCTTCAAGTCCTGCATTTGTAGCAATTTGTCTTACAGGTTCTTCTAGTGCTCTAACTATAATATTAACTCCTGTTCTTTCGTCACCTTCTGTTTCATCTAATAACTTTTCAACAGCTTTTATACTATCTACAAGGACTGTTCCTCCTCCTGGAACTATTCCTTCTTCAACAGCAGCTCTTGTAGCAGCTAATGCGTCCTCTATTCTTAATTTTCTTTCTTTAAGTTCAGTTTCTGTAGCAGCACCAACTTCAATTACAGCTACTCCACCAGCAAGTTTTGCAAGTCTTTCTTCTAATTTTTCTGCATCAAATTCTGAATCTACTTCTTCTAATTGAGCTCTTATTTGACTAACTCTATCTTCAATTGCCTTTTGATCTCCTTCACCATCAACTATTGTAGTGTTATCTTTGTCAACTCTAACTGTTTTAGCTTTTCCTAACATATCTAATGTAACATCTTTTAATTCATATCCTAACTCTTCTGATATAACTGTTCCACCTGTTAATATTGCAATATCTTCAAGCATTTCAGCTCTTCTATCTCCAAATCCTGGAGCTTTAACAGCTACACAATTAAATGTTCCTCTTAATTTATTAAGAACCAATGTTGTCAATGCTTCTCCTTCTAAATCTTCAGCAATTATTAATAATGGCTTACCTTGTTGAACTATTTCTTCTAATATTGGAAGTATTTCTTGGATATTTGAAATCTTCTTATCTGTAATTAGTATAAATGGTTCATCTAAATCAGCTTCCATTTTTTCAGCATCTGTAACCATATAAGGGGATACATATCCTCTATCAAATTCCATACCTTCTACTACACTTAAAGTAGTTCCCATAGATCTAGATTCTTCAACTGTAATAACTCCGTCATTTCCTACCTTTTCCATAGCTTCAGCAATAAGTTTTCCTATTTCTTCATCTGCTGCTGAAATAGATGCAACTTGTGCTATAGCTTCTTTTGACTCAACTTTATTTGAAAATCTTCTAATTTCATCTATTGTTGTTTCTACAGCTTTATGTATACCTTTCTGTAGAATCATTGGATTAGCTCCAGCTGCAACATTCTTAAGTCCTTCTCTAATTATTGCTTGAGCAAGTAATGTAGCAGTAGTAGTACCATCTCCAGCTACATCATTAGTCTTTGTAGCAACTTCCTTTACAAGTTGAGCTCCCATATTTTCATATGGATCTTCCAATTCTATTTCACGTGCAATAGTTACACCATCATTAGTAATTAATGGCGCACCAAAAGATTTGTCTAAAACAATATTTCTTCCCTTAGGTCCAAGAGTTACTTTTACTGTATCAGCAAGTTGGTTTATACCTTTTTCCATTGAACGACGTGCGTTTTCACCAAATTTAATTTCCTTAGCCATTTTATTTCACACTCCTTTAATTTTATTCAATAACAGCTAAAACATCATTTAATTTTATTATTGTATATTCTACATCATCAAGTTTTACTTCTGTTCCACTATATTTAGAGAATATAACCTTATCTCCTATTTTTACTTGCTCACTTTTCTTTTCATCATTAGTTATATCTGGTCCTACAGCAACTATTTCTGCCATTTGTGGTTCTTCTTTTGCTGAGCTTGGAAGTACTATACCACTTTTAGTCTTTTCCTCAGCCTCTATCATTTTGATTACTACTCTGTCTCCTAATGGTTTAATATTCATATGCTTGGCCCTCCTTATATTTAAATATTATTCTATTTCAAATTTTTATTAGCACTCACAACTCCTGAGTGCTAATACTTACAGTTTATATGTTACTTAATATGATTTTGTTAATCAAGTCTTAAAATTAGCCTTTTTATGGCTATAAGTCTAGTATTTAATAAATATAGTTAAATATATGATTTTTTCACTAATTATCTTTACTTTATATCTATATATCACACTATTTATTCTATACTTATTAAAGAATATACTATATGAACAAACTTTTCAATAATAAAAAAATAAAATCCTCACAACAACAAGGATTTTATTTTTCATTTGTATATTTATTCAATATCTTACTCATATCGTATTTGGCTTATATATATACCCCTTATTATAAGGAAATATATTATTTGAAATACTAAATATCCTACCATAACTACAACACCATTAACAAACAAGCTTCTCATTAGTAAAGTAGATAATGATTTAAGGGCAAAGAAAGAATGTAATGTGCTGACTACAAAAGGTAAAAAGAATATGATAGCTATTTGCTTAGTTATTATTTTATTTATCTCCTTTTTCGTAGTTCCTATTTTTCTAAGGATGTTATATTCTATTCCATCATTTTTTATTTCATTAAACAACTTAAAGTATATTATACTTCCTGAAGCTATAAAAAATAAAAATGCTATAAAGAATCCTATAAATAGGACTAAACCAAAAGATTTTTTCATTTCTTCATATGGAATAATTTTCGAGTAATATCTTAAATTCTCTCCTGTATTTAATTGTTTTTCAATTTCAATAGATGCTTTATAAGAGTCTTCCCAATCATCTAATCTTATCCCATTATATTTAACTATATTATTTTTATCTGCTTTTTCTAATGCAATTTCAAAATCCTTATCATTTAAAATTATTGCATTAAAATACCTAACATTATTTAAAGCCATAACTCCACCATGAATTTCTTTAGATAATTTAAATTCCCTTACTTCTTCACCTATATTTAATTTTATCTCCTTCCAATCTAAAACCCCTCCATATCCTGCAAACATTGACTCTTCTTGCTCTTCATAAGGATAGTTATATACAAGTTCATTTTCCTTTACTTCTATTTCTTCTTTTCCTAAAGATTTAGCTAATTTATTATAATCTGTATTTGACAATGCAAAAAACTCTGATGTATTCCCTTCTTTTTCAACACTGTAAAGAACTACTCCTTTTACCTCATGTATTTCTTTTATTTTTAAATTATTTTTATCCAATGTATCTTTTACATTTTTAATAATACTATCATCATTTAAAGCTTCTCCTCTTTGAGCTATAGCCATTTCCTGAGGAGTATTTATTCCTGCCATCCTAGGAATTTCTGTGTAGAATGAATAAACAGTTTCTGTAGCTGTAAAGGTAAATGCTCCAAGTATAGCTGCTAGAAATAGTACTTTAGATGTATCTTGTAGTTTGTGTATCATCTGAGAATAAGATACTAAATTAGATTTCTTATAAAGCATATTTTCATTTTTCAAAATTCCATTTGCTATAGCTATACTGAATTGAGTAAATATGAAATATGTCCCTACTATAACTATAAATATTACTGGAAGCATAGCTAGTACTACACCCATTGGTGGAACAAACCAAGCTATACTATAACCTATAACAATTAAAAGTACTCCTAGTATAGATTTAAATTTAGAAAACTTAGGTATTGTCTTAGGTATTTTACTAGATTTTAATTGTTGTATTATTTCCTTATTTTTAATTTGGAAAAGCATAATAATACTAATTATTTCAAACAATGCTAAGAAAATTATGGCAGTAAGTCCTAATGCCTTAAAAGATATATTAAATGAAAGACTAGTATTTAAAAATACTTCCATCACCATAAAAAATAGTTTTGAAAATAAAACTCCTGTTAATATACCTGTACCTATGGATATAAAAGATATAATAGTATTTTCTATAAGTACATATTTTTTTATTTGCCTTTTAGTCATTCCATATAGTGAAAGGAGACCAAACTCTTTTCCCCTTGATTTTAAAAATATGGAAGTAGAATATCCTACAAATAATACTGAAAAGACTACTATTATTACTTGACTAGCTATAAGACCACTAGCCACACCTTGTTGAGCAGTTACACTTTCTGATATATTATTTGTATCTAATGACGGATGAAATACAAAATTAGCAAATATGAAAAATACTGTTACAGCAAAAGAATTACTTAAATAATACATTATATATCTGTGTAAATTTCCTTTAATATTATTGACAGCCATATCAGATATTTTCATTGTATCCACCTCCAAGAAGAGATAGGGCATCTAATATTTCCTTGAAAAATACCTGTCTATTAGATTTCTTAACTATTTCAGTAAAGAACTTACCATCTTTTATCATTATTATTCTATTACAAAAACTAGCTGCAAAAGCATCATGGGTTACCATAACTATAGTCGCTTCTCTTTCCTTATTTATCTTTTCCAAGGATGACATCAAATCATAAGATGCTTTAGAATCTAAGTTTCCTGTAGGCTCATCAGCAAGTATTATTGCTGGGTTATTTATAAGAGCTCTTGCACAAGCAGTCCTTTGCTGTTGTCCTCCTGATACCTCATAGGTTCTTTTATTTAATATATCCTTTATATTCAATGTGTTGGATATATCTTCTATCCTTTTGTTAATTTCATCTTTTTTTATATTTTCTAATACTAGCGGAAGTATTATATTTTGTTTTATAGATAGTGTATCTAATAAATTAAAATCTTGAAATATAAATCCTAAAGTATTTCTCCTAAATAATGCTAATTCATTTTCATTTAATTTATGAGGATGTTTGCCATCTATTAACACTTCTCCTGATGATGGAGAATCTATTGTAGCTAAGATATTTAAAAGAGTGGTTTTTCCACTTCCAGATGGTCCCATAACTCCTACAAATTCTCCTTTTTCTATAGACATATTAAAACTGTCTAAAGCTTTAACTGATATACCTTTTCCCTTACTACCATATATTTTAGATAAATCTTTGGTTTCCAATACTTTCATTTCTTAACCTCCTGATATTAATTTGATTAAATCCTTCTATAAATATTATAAAAAAAGAAGAGAAATCCTTGTATTGATTTCTCTTTCAAATTTCATATTATATCTTACAGTATTGTTAGATATAATACTCTATAAATTATAAATACTTTTCCCATGATAAAAGACTATTTCCACTCTTGTACCTACTCCTTCTATGGACTCTATATTTATACCGTGGCCTAATCTATCACATATATCTTTAGAAAGATAAAGGCCCATTCCTGTAGATTCTAAATAAATCCTTCCATTTTCCCCTGTAAAAAAAGGGTTGAATACTCTATCTAAATCTTGCTTAGGTATACCTACCCCTTTATCTTCAATGGAAAGTATAACTTTATCATTTTCCTCATTAATATCAATAATTATAGATTTATCTTCACTTTCCTTTACTTTTGAATACTTTATACTATTAGATATAATCTGATTAATAATAAATTTTATCCACTTTTTATCAGTTTTAACTAGTACATCTTTATCGAAAACTATTTTAGGATAGATAGAATTTACTATAATTGCATTTTTATTTTCATTTATTACATTTCTAACAATATCTAATATATTTACTTCCTCTACTTTAAAATCCTTCTCAAAATCATTTATACGTAAGGTATATAATGCCATTTCTAAACCATTAGATAACTTTTCTATTTCTTCTTCTATACTCTTATAACTCTTTTTAGTATTTTCATCAATAGCTTTGTCATTTTCATTTTCCAATATAAGTTTAATAACTGACATGGGTGTCTTCATTTGATGAATCCATCTATTATTGAAATTCATTTGAGTCTTATACATTTTTTTATATTTATCTAATATTAGTTTATATCTCATATAATCTTTTATTAATAGCTCTTTATATAATTTATGTTCCTTACTTCCATTATTAGGAATATTGAATATATATTCTAATTTTTCATCATTTTCTAATCCATAATTAAGAGCTTTATAAAATTTTCTTTTTCTCATATAGTCTATAGTTATTAAAAATGCTAAAAATACAAATGATAAGATAAAAGAATAAATAATATTTGCTATTCTAAGCCTTTCACCCCTGATTATTAAATCTAACATCATAATTACTATAACTAAAGATACACTAATAATATAAAATACTATATAAAGTAATCTATCTTTTAAATAATCTTTAAAATTCAAACTATCACCTACCAAGTCTTTACCATAGAATATCCTTGTCCTCTTTTTGTCTTTATGCTGTCATATATGCCTATGTCTTCTAATCTACTTCTAAGTCTACCAATATTAACTGATAATGTATTATCATCTACAAAATTCATATCATCCCAAAGTTCATTTAAAAGGGTCTCCCTTGAAACTATGTCGTCTAGGTTTGTAATTAAAATATATAATAGTGAAAATTCCTTCTTGCTAAGTTCTATTTTATTATTTTCCCATTCAACTATATTTTGAGATTTATATAAATAAACACCATCTACTTCGTATATATCCTTTGAATCATTTTCTGCATATTCTCCATAAGTTCTTCTAATGACACTTTTAACTTTTGCAAGTAATAAGTCAAAAGAAAAAGGTTTTATAATGTAATCATCTCCACCATTTTCTATGGCCATGACTTGATCCATATCTGAAAATCTAGCAGAAATAAATATAATAGGTGCTTTAGATATACTTCTTATCTCCCTACACCAAAAAAACCCATCATAATTAGGTAAATTAATATCTAAAAGAACTAAATGAGGTTCCTCTTTTATAAATTCACCTTTTATATCAGAATAATCTTTTGCTATAGATACTATATAACTGTATCTTTCTAATCTATCTTTTATAAGTTTTGAAATCTTTTCATCATCTTCAATAACTAGAATCTTGTACATTTATTTTCACCCTTATTTTTTCTTTTTACCAATTCCAAGTTCTCTTGCATAATAAAAAAGATATTGTTGAGCAAAGCCAGCTAAATCTTTAAACTTTTCTTCTCCATATTTTTGTATTTTGTTCATACTAGTATCTTCTTTTAAATAAAAATATTCCATAATCCTTTTGACCCATACATCAATAGGGAAAGCCTCATATTTTTCCATAGAAAATAGTAGTATACAATCAGATACTTTTGGACCAACTCCTTGAAATTTCATGAGTTCTTCTCTTGCATGAGTAGTATCTAATGTTTTTATATAGTCTAAATTTACTCCTTCATTATATACTTTTTTAGCTGCATTTGATACATATTTTGCTCTAAAACCTATTTTAGTTTCTTTTAATTCTTCTATATCAACTTTAGACAATGCTTCAGCAGTAGGAAAAGCATAATATTCTTTTCCATTATACTCTCCTATATGTTTCCCATATCTTTTAGATAATCGTTCAATAGATGACTTTATTCTAGGAATTGCGTTATTAGCAGAAATAATAAAAGATATAAGTATTTCAAAAGGTTCCTGATTAAGTATCCTAATTCCACTACCAAATTTAACTGCTTCTTTAAGTATTTCATCTTGTGAAAAAATCTCTTTCATCTTTCCATAGTCTCTTCCGAGATCAAAATAATCATACCATATATTATTAAATTCTTCTATATTTGTATTAGACAATATAACTTTATCGTTTTCTACTTTTACATTCAATACTCTTTCAAAAGCTACTCCTGTAAAACTACCATCTTCTTCTCTATTCCACCTAAAACATTGTCCACATTCAAATATATGTACAGGATCGAAATCTCTAATTCCCTCAATTATAACTTTATTATTATCTTCAGTTATGTTATATTCCATTTCATTCACCTTCCTAATATAATAGATAATAACTATATAATACCCTATAATAAGAAAAATAAAAAGCTGATGAAAATTCATCAGCTTTTTATTTTTCTATCTAATACCATCCTCTTAATTTCATTACATCTGCAACCTTCTTAACTGAGTGCATATAAGCCGCTTGCCTCATAGTCACATCATGTTCTTCCTTAATTGCCCATATATCATTAAAAGCATTAACCATAGCAATTTCTTCTTTTTCTTTTACTTCATCTTCTTCCCAATAGTATCCATATAAGTTTTGTACCCATTCAAAATATGATACTGTAACTCCACCTGCATTAGTTAGAATATCTGGAGTAACAGTGATTCCTCTTCTTTCAAATACTTCATCTGCATCAGTTGTAAGTGGTCCATTTGCAGCTTCACATACAAGCTTAGCATTGATCTTTTCTGCTACTTCAGCAGTAACAGCATTTTCAAGAGCTGCAGGAATCATAATATCCACTTCTAGACCCCAAAACTCATCAAGAGATATTTCTTTTCCATTTGGATATCCTACTAAATTTCCGTGTTCTTCCATATACTTAGCCATATCATTATAGTCTAGACCATTTTCATTATATATAGCATAAGTTCCCTTTTTAGGTGCCCATTCTCCAACAGCTATAACCTTAGCACCTTGACCTTGACAATTCTTAACTGTATTAGAGCCTACATTTCCAAATCCTTGAACAGCAACTTTTGAGCCGTTCATTTCAAAACCGAGTTTTCTAGCAGCTTCTCTAGCAGTAACAGCTACACCTAATCCAGTAGCTTCATTTCTACCTTTTGAACCACCCCATTCTACTGGTTTTCCTGTTACAACACCCAGTGCATCATTACCAGCAAATTTACTATACTCATCAACCATCCATGCCATTATTTGAGCATTAGTATTTACATCTGGAGCTGGAATATCTATTTTTTCACCTAGATACTTGTGCATACCTGCTATATAACCTCTTGCAAGTCTTTCCAATTCTCCTTTAGATAGTTCTGAAGGATCTACTGTTATACCACCTTTGCCACCACCATAAGGAATACCTGTTACACAACATTTAAATGTCATCCATACTGATAGTGCTTTTACTTCAGTTGGATCTACATTTGGATGAAATCTTACTCCACCCTTAGCTGGTCCTATAGCATCACTATGTACTGAACGATATCCTTTAAAAGTTTTTACACTGCCGTCATCCATCTTAACTGGAATTGATATTTCTATAAATCTTTGAGGTTCTTTTAGTATCTCATATACAGATGGATCTAATCCTAATTTGTCACATGCAGCTTTAACCTGCCTTTGAGCACTTTCTAATGGATTTAAATTTTCTTTTGCCATTTAATAACCCCCTTAAATATATAGATAGTGTCAAATATAATAGTATATTTAGACACTCAAACATTGATATTTAAACATTTTATATAATCTTGGCTATCTCCCCATTTTTGATATCTTTTTATTGAGAGATAAAAATAATTTATAAAGGCGAAAGAAGAGACAAACCAAATGAAAACCCAGCTTGAAATCGTTTTCTTTTCTATTTTCAAAATAAATCTCTATTATTAATTACATTCTAACACTCATTTCCTTTAAATGCAAGATATCAAATAAAAAAATGAGACAGGGATATCTGCCTCATTTTTTATATTTATTCATTTGAAAGAGCCTTTACAGCCTCCATTATATCATCTACATTATCTAATGCTTGAATTAATTCTGGTATTACTTCATATAAATCTCCAACTATACCATAGTCAGCTACTTCAAATATTGGAGCATTTGGATCTTTGTTTATAGCTACTATACATTTAGAATCTTGCATACCTGCTAAATGTTGAATAGCTCCTGATATACCACAAGCTACATAAAGTCCTGGTCTTACAGTTTTTCCTGTTTGACCTACTTGGTGGGATTGTTCGATCCATTGTGAATCTACTGTAGCACGGCTAGCCCCTACTACTCCACCTAATTTTTCTGCTAAATCTTCTATTAATTTGAATCCTTCTTCTCCACCTAGTCCTCTACCACCAGATACAATAATTGGAGCTTCCTCTAAGGCAACTACAGGTTTATCACTCTTAACTGTCTCTATAACCTTAGCTTTGATATCACTATCCTTTAATTCTGGCTTAACTACTTGAACTATACCTTCTCTATTTTCGTCAATTTTTGCTTTTTCCATAACACCAGGTCTAACTGTTGACATTTGAGGTCTATGGTTTGGACAAAGAATTGTAGCCATTAGATTTCCACCAAAAGCTGGACGTGTCATCATAAGACGTCTGTTTTCTTTATCTACATCTAATCTTGTACAGTCAGCTGTAAGTCCAGTATGAACTTTTGCTGAAAGTCTTGGACCTAAATCTCTTCCTATATTTGTAGCACCTATTAGCATTATTTCTGGCTTTCTTTCTTGGATTAAATCATAAATAACTTTAGCATATCCATCAGTTGTATAAACACCAAGAAGTTCATGATTAGCATAAATTACCTTATCTGCACCATATTTAATTAATAAATTAGCTTCATCTTCAATATTATGTCCTAATAAAACTGCAGTAAGTTCAGTTTCTAATTCATCTGCAATTTTTCTTCCTTCTCCTAATAATTCTCTAACTACATTAAGAGTTTTTCCTTCTCTTTGTTCTGCAAATACCCAAACTCCTCTATATTCATCTATATTTACTCCGCCTTTATTTCCTTCTTCTTTGAATATAGCCTCTACAGGACATTTGTTGATACAAGCACCACATGCTATACATTTATCAGTTATAATAGCTTTTTTATCTATCATATTAATTGCATCTGCTGGACAAACTGTAACACAAGCTCCGCAGCCAACACATTTTTCTTTTATGACTTTTATTGCCATAGCTACATCCTCCTTTAATTTAAAAATTATCCGTCCTCAAGTCTATATAATCTTTCTTTCTTTAAGTCTTACTACTAGATCTCTAGAAGCTTCTTTGGAATTTCCTTCTAACATTTCACATGCAGAATCCCTTCCAGGTGGAGTGAAAGATTTGTTAACTTCAGTTGGTGAACCATCAAGTCCAATATTTTCTCTATCTACATCATAATCATTAGCTGACCATACTTTAACTCTATCTTCTTCTCTATAAGCTTTGTATATGCCCTTTATTGAAGGATATCTAGGTTCATTTAATTCTTTAATTGCAGTTAAAAGTACTGGAGTTTCACATTCAACTACATAATATCCATCTTCTAATGCTCTTCTAGCTATAACTTTACCCTCTTCAATGTCTAATTGCTCTACATAAGTAATTTGAGGTATACCTAAATGTTCAGCAATTTGTGGACCAACTTGTGCAGTATCTCCATCTATTGCTTGTCTACCACAGAATATAATGTCATAGTCTCCTATTTTATCAAGAGCCCCTGCTATTGCAGTTGATGTTGCCCAAGTGTCAGAACCAGCAAATGCTCTATCACTTAGAAGAATTGCATCATCAGCACCCATAGCCAATGCTTCTTTTAAAGCTACGTCTGCTTGAGGTGGTCCCATACTTACAACTGTTACTAATGTATCTGGATGTTCATCCTTTATTCTCAATGCTTCTTCTAAAGCATTTCTGTCATCAGGATTTATTATACTTGGAACTCCTTCACGAATTAAAGTTCCTTTAACTGGATCAATTTTTACTTCGTTTGTATCAGGAACTTGCTTTAAACAAACTATGATCTTCATAATTTCCTCCTCCTTTAATTATCTAATTATCTTAATAAATTTCCTGCAATAACCATTTGTTGTACTTGAGATGTACCTTCATATATTTCAGTGATCTTAGCATCTCTCATCATTCTTTCAACTGGATAATCCTTAGTATATCCGTATCCACCATGTAATTGAACAGCTTTTGTAGTCACATTCATAGCAGTATTTGCTGCAAATAATTTAGCCATAGCTGCTTCTTTATTATATGGAAGTCCGTTAGCTTTATTAAATGCTGCTCTATAAACTAATAATCTAGCTGCTTCAATTTCAGTTCCCATATCTGCAACCATCCATTGTAATCCTTGGAATTTAGATAATGGTCTACCAAATTGTTCTCTTTCTTTTAGATATTCAACACTTTCATCTAATGCTCCTTGTGCTATTCCTAATGCTTGTGCTGCAATTCCAATTCTACCACCATCTAATGTTGACATTGCAATTTTAAATCCTTTTCCTTCTTCACCTAGTAGATTTTCTTTTGGAATTCTACAATTTTGGAATATAAGTTCTGATGTTGCAGAAGCTCTAATGCCCAATTTATCTTCTATCTTACCAATACTAAATCCTGGAGTATCTGCTTCAACAATAAAAGCACTTATTCCTCTAGTACCTTTCATTCTATCAGTCATAGCAAATATAACATATATCTCTGCTTGTCCACCATTAGTAATGAATATTTTTGAACCGTTTAATACATATTCATCCCCATCAAGTACTGCAACCGTTTGTTGTCCTGCTGCATCAGTACCTGCATTTGGTTCAGTTAGGCCAAATGCACCTAATTTTTCACCTTTTGCTAATGGAACTAAATACTTTTGTTTCTGTTCTTCTGTACCATATTTATATATTGGCCAACTACCTAGTGATGTGTGAGCCGATAAAATAACTCCTGTAGTAGCACATTTTCTTGATAGTTCTTCTACAGCTATAGCATAAGCTAGCTCGTCCCCACCAGCTCCGCCATATTCTTCAGGGAATGGTATTCCCAACATATGTGCTCTAGCCATTTTTTCTACATTTTCCTTTGGGAACCTTCCAGTTTCATCAATATCCGCTGCAATTGGCTCTACTTCATTTTCAGCGAATTCTCTCATTACATTTCTAACCATTTCTTGCTCTTTAGTTAAAGTGAAATTCATATTATATATCCCTCCCTATAATATTGGCTAAATATTCTCCAGATAATATTATAATTCATTTTAATCTTTTGTCCAACATTTTTGTTAATTTTTTATCTTTTATTTGCAAAATTCTACAATATTATTATATTTATAAAGTTTCATTGAAAGGCCTATATCCCCTCAACATTAGGTATATAGACCTTTCCTAATTCATAAGAAAACACATTTTAGACTAATTATAACTTAAGAAAAACCAAATTTTGTCATATTATTGACAATAATGCTTTTCTTCTAAAATACATAACAGGCTTCAGTTATAATATAAATTTTTACTTAACATTTATATTATATATTATAATTATCATAGTTTTTCAAAAAATATGATAATGTAAATAAACTTTCATTTAAATGTACATTTTCTACTACTATGTTGTCAGGTACTGTTAAATCTGCAGGAGCAAAATTCCATATTCCTCTTATTTTTTCGCTTTTTATAAATATATTTGCTATATCTTGTGCATTTTCTTTTGGAGTAGTTATGATCCCAATTTCTACATCATTGTCTTTTATAAATTGTTCCATTAAGTCAACATCTCTTATTTCAACATCTCTTATTTTTAATCCTATAATTTTAGGATTTTTGTCAAATAGAGATAGTACTTTAAATCCTGCATCTTCAAATCCTTTATAGTTAGCAACTGCTTGCCCTAAGTTACCTGAACCAGCTATTACAGTATTGTAATCTTTGTCAAGACCTAGTATTTTTCCTAGTTGTCTATGAAGTTCTTCTACATTATAACCATAACCTTGTTGGCCAAACCCTCCAAAGTTATTTAAATCTTGTCTAATTTGTGATGCTGTAAAACCTGTCAATTTACTTAATTCTTGGGATGATATTCTGTTTATCCCTTTGTTCAATAATTCTCCTAAATATCTATAGTATTTGGGAAGTCTTCTTATGACTGTCATTGAAACTTTATTTTCTCTATCCATGTATAAACTCCCTTTCTTAAATTAATTTTAAAGAAAGTACTGGTCAGAATAATTATACCATCCAGTTATTTATATGTCAATTTTATAACAAGTGGCTAAATAATTCTTAAAAAGTGAATATAAAAACTATATATTACGAACAATAATATAGAAAATTAGTATCCCTATATAGTATATTATACATTTAGTCTGAATAATACTCAACTAAAGTTTAATCAAAGGAGGTTTTTTTTATGGCCAGCAAAGAACAATTACGAAAAATAGCACTTTACTGTGATGAATATAATGCTAATCATAATTCATCTATGAGATCTTCTACTGATTTCTATAATGAAAACTTTAAAAGCTGTGAAAATTGTACCCATTTTACAGAGGAAGGTTTATGTGATATAGATCTTGTAGATAAAGTTTTATCTAGCTTGGCTATGGAATTAGATAAGAAATAGTCCTTCACCTTTCATAGGACTATTTTTTTTGGTAAAATAGATTATAACGAACTTATTTTATAGGAGGAAAAATAATGATTATTTTATCTTGTAATAATATATCCAAATTCTATCTTGCCAATGAAATTTTAAGAGATTTAAGTTTTTCTATAAATGAAGGAGATAAAGTAGGAATAGTAGGTTTAAATGGCTCTGGCAAAACTACTTTATTCAATATATTAGCTAAAGAAACTCCAAAAGATGGTGGAGAAATATATACTCAAAAAAACTTGAAAATTGGATACCTAAAACAACATACTCAAGTAGAAAGTGAAAATACTATATTTGAAGAATGTTTAAAGGTCTTTACCCCTTTAATAAATATGGAAAAAAAATTGAGAACTTTGGAAAAAGAAATAAGCATAGAAAGTAACAAAGGTGAAACGGAAACCTTGCAAAAATTTTTAGAAAAATATTCTACTTTATCTGAAGAATTTTCAAACCAGAATGGTTATGGATTTAAAAGTGAAATAAAAGGTACTCTGAAAGGTTTAGGTTTTTCAGAAGAAGATATGGAAAAAAAGGTAAATAATTTAAGTGGAGGACAAAAATCTAGACTAGCCTTAGCTAAAATGCTTCTTAAAAATCCTGATTTACTCCTTTTGGACGAGCCAACTAATCATTTAGATATTGAAGCAATATCTTGGTTGGAAAAATTTCTAAATGATTATAAAGGTTCCGCTCTAATAATTTCACATGATAGATACTTTTTAGATAATGTAGTAGAAAGAATTTTTCATCTAGAAAACCTAGAACTTAAAACCTATAATGGAAACTACACTGAATTTATGAAAAAGAGAAAAATCCAAATGGAACAATTAAAAAAACAATATGAAAATCAACAAAAAGAAATAGAACGTCAAGAAGAAATAATAGAACGCTTTTTAAATTATGGTGGACAAAGATATATTAGACAAGCTCAAAGTAGACAGAAACTCTTAGACAAAATAAAAAGAATTGACAATCCTGTATCTAGCTCTAAAAAAACAAAATTAGTTTTTGAACCTAAGATAAAAAGTGGTAGAGATGTTTTAGAAATAAGATCCTTAGCAAAATCTTTTAATAAAACCCAATTATTTAAGGATATAGACTTCAATATATATAGAGGTGAAAAGGTTGGGCTTATAGGACCAAATGGTATTGGAAAAACTACCTTATTTAAAATTATTCTAGGTAATGTTTCTTCTACTCAAGGTGAAATCACACTAGGCCATCATGTGAACATAGGGTACTTTGACCAAGAACAAACTAATTTAAATTTAAATAAAACTATTATAGATGAAATATGGGATGAAAATCCAAAGTTGGACTATTATCAAATAAGAACGTATTTAAGCCAATTTTTATTTTTTGGAGATAATATATTTAAAGAAGTAGGAGATTTAAGTGGTGGTGAAAGGAGTAGATTGGCCCTTCTTAAATTAATGCTTTCTAAATCAAATTTTCTTTTAATGGATGAGCCTACTAATCATTTGGATATTGATTCTAAAGAAATATTAGAAGAAGCTTTACAAAACTATAATGGTACACTATTTGTCATCTCCCATGATAGGTATTTTTTAAATACAGTAACAAATAAAATTTTTGAACTTTCTAGTAAAGGTATAGAAGAGTTTCTAGGTAATTATGATTATTATATAGAAAAGAAAAATCAAGTTAAAAAAAATGAAGAAGAAAATACTAAAACAAGAACTCAGATAAAACTCGAAAAGAAGAAAATCAAAAAGAAAAAAGAGAAAGAAAGAAATATGAAAAAAAAGATTTTAGATTTGGAAAAACAAATTCTTTTAAGTGAAGAAAAAATAGGAGAAATAGATGAAAAACTAGCTAATCCTAATATATATAATGATATTGAAAAAGTAAAAAAATTAACTTTGGAAAGAGAAAAAAATCAAGACTTCGTAGAAAAACTTTATGATAAACTAATAAATTTAGAGGAGAAAAGCTAAAATATTATCTTACCCAATAAATCCACAAGTTATTCACAATATCCACAGTTCTATCCACAGCTTTCCCCCTCTATTTTTCTTGATTTTTTTGTTTTTTCCACAATGTCCACATATTTCTCTGTTATATTAATCTACAATGTGAATATTTTGTTGATTATTTATAATTTAGCTCTAAATTTGGCTCTACTGTCATCCCTAGATCAGATTCTTGTCCATCAATATAATTAAAATATCCACAGGAGCCAATCATAGCTGCATTGTCTGTACAAAGAATTGGAGAAGGATATCTTATATTAATACCTTCTTCTTTTCCTCTTGATTTGAATAAATTTCTCAATCCACTATTAGCCGCTACTCCACCTGCCAAAACTATGGTTTTACTATTCTTTTCTTTTGCTAACCTTATACTTTTTTCAACAAGTACTTCTATAACTGCCTGTTGAAAACTAGCTGCTACATCTTCCACTACTATTTCTCCTTTTTTTTGTTCCATATGATTTAAATAATTTAATACTGCAGTCTTAAGTCCACTAAAACTAAAATCATAGCTATTATCTCCTAAAAATGGTCTAGGGAAATCTATAGCTTCTTTATTTCCCTCCTTTGAAAGTTTATCTATTACTGGTCCACCAGGATATGAAAGTCCTAAAGATCTAGCCACCTTATCAAAGGCTTCACCTGCTGCATCATCTCTAGTCCTTCCTATTAATTCATAATCTGTATAGGAATGGGCCTGTACTAGATAGGTATGTCCTCCTGACACTACTAAACAAGTAAAAGGAGGCTTTAAATCTTTATGTTCAATATAATTTGCACAAATATGTCCTTTTATATGGTTTACTCCTATAAGAGGAATACCTAATCCATAGGCTATGGATTTAGCACTAGATATACCTACTAATAACGCTCCTACAAGACCTGGTCCTTGTGTAACGGATACTATATCTAAGTCTTTAAAGCTTATATTTGCCTCTTTTATTGCTTTTTCTAT
Source organism: Anaerosalibacter massiliensis (assembly GCF_024623155.1). Classification (NCBI taxonomy): domain Bacteria; kingdom Bacillati; phylum Bacillota; class Tissierellia; order Tissierellales; family Sporanaerobacteraceae; genus Anaerosalibacter; species Anaerosalibacter massiliensis. Next base: position 113,809 of record NZ_JANJZL010000008.1, on the reverse strand, counting down.
AATTATATTTATATTTTCAATATGTTTTCTTGAAGCTACTTCTGGAACTACTCCTCCAAATTTTCTGTGTATTTCTATTTGAGAAGAAATTATATTTGAAAGAACTTCTCTCCCATTTTTTAAAACTGCACAGGAAGTTTCATCACAGGAAGTTTCTATTGCTAAGTTTATAATATTTTTTTCCATTTTCTAACCTCCAATTGCCCTTATATACTTTTCCACATGATTATAGCATCCTCATTGTCATCTGAATAGTATCCTGGGCGAATTCCACATTCTTTAAACCCATATTTTTTATACAATGATTTTGCAACTTCATTAGATTTTCTAACCTCTAAGGTCATTGCCCTAATATCCCTATCTATACATCTATATATAAGGCCTTCTACAATTTTGTTTCCTATTCCAAGTCCTCTATATTTTTCATGTACTGCTATATTTGTAATATGACCTTCATCTATGATAAACCATATACCACCGTAGGCTACTACTCTTTTTTCTACTTCTGCTACTATATATCTAGCAAGATTGTTTTTAGTTATTTCTAATGTAAAAGCTTCTTTGGACCAAGGAGTACTAAAAGAAGTCTTTTCTATTTCTAGCACATCCTCAATATCTTTTTCAATCATATCTCTTATTAATGGAATCATAAAATCACTACCTTTTTTTATTCAATTGCCTTTGAGCTTGAGATTCTCTTAAGTATTCTGGTGCTAATTTAAAATAGTTCTTCACAAAGTTCTCTTTATCTTCTTTCCATTTTAGAAGAGCTAGTTCTCCTACACTTGACGCCTTTGCCATATTTAATGATATTGGAGAATACAAGACTTTATCCTTTAATTTTTCATCTATTATTTCTTTAAAAATAAGAGTACCATCTCCATTAAATAATACTTTATTATAATTAGAATCTACTATATCTAAAAGTTCATTTATTTCTAAAATGGTAGGTTCCATTTCATTTAAAAGTTTTCCATTCTCCCATCTATATATACCTGTATAAACTCTTTCTCGCCTAGCATCCATTATAGGTACGACAATACCATCAAAAGGTACATTAAATGCTAATGCTTCCAATGTAGATATACCTATAGCTGGCTTATCTAACACATGAGCTAGACTTTTAACGGTAGCTAACCCAATTCTAAGTCCTGTGAAAGAACCTGGTCCTACTGAACCTGCAAAAATATCTATATCTTCTGGTTTCAACTTTAAATTATCCATTAATACTTTAATCATAGGTATAAGTCTTTCTGAATGTGTCATATCTTGATTTAGAGTGTACTCTCCTAAAAGTTTTTCATCATCTAATACTGCACAGGTAGCTACTACACTTGATGTATCTATTGCCAAAACTTTCAATTTTTCTTCAACTCCTCTACTATTGATTCACTTCTTTTTCCACTACTATAAATAGAAACTATTCTTTCATCATCTTTTTTGCCTCTATTCAATTCTATAGTTAATATATCTTCTGGAAGAAATTTCTCAATTTTGTTTCCCCACTCTATGATTGTAACTCCCTTAGAATAAAAATATTCCTCAAATCCTAAATCTATTACATCTTCTATTCCTTCTAATCTATAAACATCAAAATGATATATTGGAACTCTTCCCTTATATTCATTAATAAGAGCAAAGGTAGGACTAGTTACATAATCTTTTACATCTAATCCTTTTGCAATGGATTTAGTAAGGGTAGTTTTCCCAGCACCTAAATCTCCTGTAAGACAAACTATATCCCCACCTTCAAGAATACTACCTAATCTATACCCAAACCTTTCAGTATCTTCTAAATTTTTCAATACTATTTCCATGAAATCAACCTTCCCATAAATAATAAACTACCTTATATTATAGCATTTACAAAAGATTTAAGCTATATTATTGAATAAGTGAAATCTAGAACAATATTTTTCATAAGTTTAGTACTTTCTTTTAACATAGTAGAGATGCAGGGTTTTGGTTTATTGGTTCTCCTTCCAAAAAAGCTTTGAGGAAAATAGGACTCAAAATTTGAGAAAAATCTACCGCAAATCATGGTTATTTGCTAAATTGATTTTTAATCAATTTCACGATTTTTCTCAAATTTTTCCTCTCTATTTTCTATTCAAAGACTTTTTAAGTCAGTCGAATCCAATAAACCAAAACCCTAAATCCATAATTTTTTCTAATAGTACAATGTTAAAGCAAATAGAGATACAAGATGAGCGACTTAAAAAAGTTTTGCTATGAAATAATCTGAGTAAAATAGAAAATGCGTTAAGAATTTTTCATTGTTTGAGCAAAGCGAGTTTGAAAATATTTAGCATTTTCTATTTTACGAAGATACTATTTCATCAAAACTTTTTTCGGAGAGAACCTTGTATCTCTATTTGCTAGAATCTCCACCATGTTAAAAGAAAGTACTAAATTTAAAATTATAAAAATAAAATAAGACTGCCCTTTATGGACAGTCCTAATATTTACATTTATCTATGGAGTATTGGTGATACTCTTTTGTATAGAAGGAATGTAATTAATGTAACTATTAATCCCTTTAATAGATTAAAAGGTACTATTGCATAAAGTATAAGTGATTTAAAATCTACTACATGTCTATTTACTGCACTTCCCATAGCCACAATCTTATCCAATGGCATTCCAAAAAGTTTAGCATAGAAAGGTATCATAACATAATAGTTAGCAATTGCCATAGCAACAGTCATTGCTACAGTTCCTACAGCCATTCCTACAATTGCATTTTTAACATTTTTATCTTTGTGATAAATATATCCTGCTGTATAAACGAATATACTTCCTACAACAAAATTTGCAAATTCTCCTACTGCCATTGTAGTTGTTCCATCTATAGCTAAATTTAAAATATTTTTAATAAGCTGAATCAACACTCCTGCTACAGGCCCTAAGGCAAAAGTTCCCATAAGTGCTGGTACTTCACTTAAATCCATTTTTAAAAATGGTGGTGCAAACCATAGTGGAAATTCTAATAGCATCAATACAAATGCAATAGCCGATAAAACTCCTACCTTAGTCAACATATTAGCTGACATTTTACCTCTTTCTTTTTTTAATTCCATAATAAAATCCCTCCAAGTTAAGTATTTCTTCAGGGACTCAGAAAGGATTCAAAAAACCCCGAAGGATAACCTTCGGGGCATATATACTCTCACGAAAAATTAAGTATAAATCTTCTCCCATCCAGACTCTAACTGTCGGCATTGGAATTTCACCAAATCAACCAAGAACTCTTGGCTCGCGGGCTATAACCGCCGGTGAGGACTTTCACCTCGCCCTGAAGATCAATTTATTCTTAATTATATTATATATATAAATAAAGTTTATGTCAACTATTTCGGAGATTTCATTTTCGCAATTAATTTAACAATCTTATACTATTTCCCCTTAAAATTGCCATTTCCTTCGTTATTTCCATAATTTAAATCATCTCTTATCATAATAACTACATCCGGTTTATACTCTTCTATATATTTATAAAGACTCTTATCTTCATAGTATCTTAAATCCAATATTCTAGTTTCGTTAAAATGATAATATAATAAAGGTTCTACTGCATTAGTAAATGAATCTCCAAATATCAAAGCATTTGGTAGATTTGATCTATTTGTTCTTATCACTGTTTCAGCTAAATCTCCTCCCATAAATACACCATAAGATGGTCTTTCTTTAGGATCTTCTTCTATATGATAAAATTCAGGAGATTCTACCCCATTATCTATTTTTTCATAATCTATCTTTTCTTTTTGGTATCCTACTTCTATTTTTTCATTCGTTGGATATAAATAGTATAGCTGTCTATTTCTACTTCCTAAAATAGGGTTTTCTAAAGTTATTATATCCATATCATTTTCACCTAGTGCCTCTTGAATATCTAATCCAAAATCATTTTTTATTTTATTTATTATTTTCTCATATGTTTTAAATGCACCTCTAAAAGAATAATGATGATCTGTTTTTAGATAAAAATCATCCTTATTTTCTTTTTTAAACTCTTCATCCATATTTATAAAATCTATATTCTTTTCTCTTAGCAATGAAAACATTGTTTTTTCGCTATTAAAAAGAAATTCATAATTATTATAAAAATAATTTGGGTATCTTTCTTTATAATAAGATGACTGCTCTGGTATTCCGATAAAACAAAACTTTCCTCCATACGCATCTACATAGCTACTAAGTTCTTCTATATTATTTGCTATTTCTTTTATATTTGCCTTATGGCTTTCAGGATCATAAATTCTATTATGTTCATAAAATGGTAATAACGTCCCATCTTTACTTATTACTATATCGTTAATTTTATTCTTCCTTAATATATTCATATTTAAATAAGTATATAATTTTAACCACCTATTTCTGCCCACTATATGATCAGATAAATACTCTTCCCAATCATTAAAATACTCTCCATTAAATAAAGTCTCCCTATTAAAAATAGGGGCAGTTGCTAAAGTTCTATTTTCAAAAGAAGATATATCCGTATGAGGATGTATTTTTGTTAATATTGGAATAAAAAATATAATTATTATAAACAGAATCGCTAAATTATAATCACTTACTTTTTTCACTTTCTTAGTTTTTTCTTTCATAAACTTCAGCTCCTAAAATCTAAAATATATAAATGGATTAAATGTAGAATTAATTAGATAAGATATAGATAATATGAATATTCCTATTAATATAATTGGTTTTATATAGTTTTTTATCATAACATTAGCAGAACCTATGGATATCTCTTCAATCTTTCCTTTTATTAATGGATATAATGGAAGTGTAGCTATTATAGATAATATTAGTACAAACTTATACTCTTTTAAATAATACATTGCCTGAAAATTTATAAATGTATGCTTTGTGAATCCAAACATAATTTTTAAATACTCTAATGCCTGAGTCAATGTTTCTGCTCTAAAAAATAACCATCCTATGATAATAAAGAATATAGTATAAATATGCTGAATAGGTCTCCATATTTTTTCTAAATACTTTCCCAAAAATAATTTTTCTATAGTTAAAATACACCCATAATACAATCCCCATATTATAAAATTCCATGAAGCTCCATGCCACAACCCTGTTAGAAACCAAACTATGAATATATTTCTAAAGTATTTTCCTTTACTTACTCTATTCCCACCTAGTGGAATATAAACATAATCTCTAAACCATGTTCCTAAAGATATATGCCAACGTCTCCAAAACTCTGTTATAGATTTTGATATATAAGGATAATTAAAGTTTTCTAAAAACTTAAATCCAAACATTCGACCTAATCCTATTGCCATATCAGAATACCCTGAAAAATCAAAGTATATTTGTAGTGTATATGAAAGAATCCCTAACCAAACTAATAAAACTGAAAGATCTGATGTAGAAGCACTAAAAACTTCATCTGCTATTAGTCCAACTGTATTTGCTATAAGTACTTTTTTACTTAATCCTAATATAAATCTTTCCACGCCATATGTAAAATCATCTAAGCTTTCTTCTCTTTCATTAATTTGCTCTGCTACAGTTTCATATCTTACTATTGGCCCTGCTATAAGTTGTGGAAAAAATGATATATATAGTGCTACATTTAGTGGATTCTTTTGAACTTTACCATTTTGCCTATATATATCTATTACATAACTTAAACCTTGAAATGTAAAAAATGAAATTCCTATAGGCATTACTATATCTCTAATGGATATAGATGTTTTAAATACTGTATTTATATTTCTTATTAGAAAGTTAAAATACTTATAATAACCTATAATCAAAATATTTATTATAATTGCCAAGCTTAATATTAATGTTACTTTTCTCCTATCTTCCCTATATTTATCTACAAAAAGTCCTAATATATAATTAACTACAATTGAAAAAAGCATTACTAATAGATATTTAGGTTCTCCATATGCATAGAAAAATAAACTAAATATTAATAGTACTGTGTTCTTTAATTTTTTCCCTGGTATGTAATAACAAAAAATAACTGCTGGTAAGAACAAAAACAAAAATACAACGCTACTAAATAACATAATTTTTTTCCTTTCTCAAATAATATTATATTTATTTTCATAACCTGTCTAATTTATGATAAGATATGCAAAAAATTTAGTTATAAATACAAATATAAATATAATAACAATCAATAAATATATTGTTTTTTTAGATTTTGTTTTCCTATTTACCATTTCCTTACTTCATAATTTTATACTATTATCTATATTGTACCACTTTTCAGATAAAAACAGTTTGTTTTTGAATAATTATTCACAAAATTTAATTTTTTATACATAAACAGGTAGATTATTATAATAATCTACCTGTTTAATATATTTTTCTTCCAAAATTCTCTATATAGTCTATCTTCTATATACCACTTTTCCATCAATAATAGTTGCAAAAGTTTTGCAATCTATATCTTTAAGTGGATTTCCATCAAATATAACTATATCTGCGTCTTTTCCTACTTCTAAACTTCCTACTCTATCTGAAATTCCTACTATCTCTGCTGGATTAATAGTGATGGCTTTTAAAGCTTCCATTTCATCTAATCCAGATTTAGCTGCTAAACCTGCACAAAGGGATAGATATTGTAGTGGAATAACTGGAGAATCTGTTATAATAGCAATTTTAACTCCTGCTTCATTAAGTATTCTTGGAGTGTCAAAAGTTTGATTTCTAAGTTCTATTTTAGATCTATCTGTTAAAGATGGTCCAACTAAAGCAGGTTTTCCTTCTTCTGCTAATATATCTGCAATTAAATGACCTTCTGTACAGTGGTCTAAAGTTATATCTAGAGCAAATTCCTTTGCAATTCTTATAGCTGTTAAAATATCATCAGCTCTATGAGCATGAGCTTTAAGTGGTATCTCCTTTTTAAGTACTTTAATCATAGCTTCCATTTTCATATCATATTCTGGCATTTTAGAAGGATCTTCTACGCCTTCTTCTTTCTTATTGAGATATTCCTTAGCTTCAAATAATGTTTCTCTCAATTTAGCTGCAGTAGCCATCCTAGTTATAGGTGATTGTTTTTGGTCCTCATGAACTCTCTTTGGATTTTCTCCAAAAGCAATTTTCATAGCTACTGGTTCTTTTACAATCATATCATCGACTCTTTTTCCATAGGTCTTAACAGCAACAAATTGACCTCCGACTACATTAGCACTTCCAGGACCTGTAACTGCAGTAGTAACTCCTCCTTCATAAGCTTCCTTGAAAGTAATGTCCATAGGGTTTATTCCATCAATAGCTCTTAAATGGGGAGTTACTGGCTCTACCCATTCATTCCCATCATCACCTTCAAAACCCATTCCATCTTCCCACATGCCTAGATGACAGTGAGCATCTATAAACCCAGGAGTTATCATTCTACCTTCTGCATCTATTACTTTAGCATCTAATGGTGCAACAATATCCTTACCTATTTCTACTATTTTTCCATCATCAACTAATATACTCCCACCTTCAATTGTTTCTCCAGCCATAGTATAGATATAACCATTTTTAATAAGTATCATAAATTTTCCCCCTTAAATCATTTAATTTCTTAATTCATATTATAACTTTTATTTTTATTATCATCAATAATATCCAAAGCTTTTCCAATAGCCTCTGCTAAATCTTCTACTGTACAAGGTTTGTTCAATATACAGTCTATGGTATCATAATCATCTAAAATATCCTCTGACCATCCTGTCAAAAGTATAAAAGGTTTATTTGGATATCTAGATTTTATCCTTTTCGATACTTCAACTCCATTTTTACCTGGCATAGAATAATCACAAATTACAAGATCATATTCTTTTTCTGAAAGTCTTTCCAATACATTATCTGCCCTAGTTTCTACATCTGCATTCATATTTAACAAAGACAAAAGCTCTTTTATAGATTTAGCCACCATATATTTATCATCTACAATTAAAATATTTGCAACTGTATTATAATTTTCTTCCTCTTCTGCTGCATATAACTCTTCTTTTGTATTGCTGGGAAATACTATGGTAAATTTGCTCCCTTTATCTACTTCACTTTCAACTTTTATTTCTGCACGATGTTCATTTAGAACTTTTCTAACAATGTTCAGCCCTAATCCTGTTCCTTTCTCTCCTTTTGTAGTAAAAAAAGGGTCAAATATCTTTTCTAAAATTTCCTCTTCAATTCCAATTCCTGTGTCTTCTACCTCTACAAAAGAATTTCTGCCTTCATCGTAGGTTTTTATAGTAACAACACCTTTAGTTTCTAGAGAATCTACAGCATTTAATAAAATATTCAATATTACCTGCCTTATTTCAAATTCATTACAATATATAGATTTAGTTGAATTCAACTCTTCTACTAACTTGATAGAACTTGCATTTTTTTCATTTAAATTTACAACTCCATGGTCAATCATTTCCATACTTCCTCTAACTAAATCATTTAAATCATGTATATCTCTTTGTGAATCATAACTTCCCTTTATATAATCTTGTATTTTATTCATCATAGCTTTTCCATCAAGAGCTGTTTTATATATAGTATTTAAATGTTTTTTTACTTCTTTATTAGTTTCCTTTATTAAGCACATCTGTGAGAATCCTACAATAGTAGTCAATACATTGTTAAAGTCATGAGCCATACTTTCAGATAGCTCTCCTAAAGTCTTTAATTTCTCAATTCTTTTCAATTCTCTTTCATATTCTTCCTGTTGTCTCTGTTTCATAGATAAATTTATAAGGGATGTTTTAATAAGCTCTAAATAAGTATAAACATTCCCTCCACTAGAATCTTCTAAAATGAATAAATCATGGAGAGTAATAAGACTCAAGAAATCTTTTTCATGAAAATCATCTATTATATATTTTATTACTATCATTATATCTTTCTGCCTACAAATTTTTTTCATTCTCCTATGAAGAGTACATAAATCTTTTCCTTTTATATTTTTAGTATAGAAAACATCTCTTGTGGTATAAACTATTATTTTTTCAAATCCCTTTTTCTTATAAGAATCTATTTCACTTTCATAAAAATCTAATAACTTGTCCAATAAAAGTACTTCATCATTTAAAAATTTTTCTTCTGCACATACAAATGTTAATTGACCATTTTCATATTTTTTCTCTATATCTATTTCAAAGTATTTTTTCATATCTTTCAAATCAGGCTCATTTTTCTTTTCGTTATAAATATATATAAGTGCACCATCATCATTTAACACATTGCCAACAAGTTTCTTTAGAGGTGTTACATATTTTTTACCAAAATTCGAACTAATAATTCCACAAAATAACTTTTCCTTATATTCTAATTCCCTAGTTTCTTCCATAGAATTACCTCCCAATAAGGTCCCAATACAGCCGCCTTTAATAAATTTTATGCATCTTTCATACTTAAAGAAATCTTTTCCTTAGATATATCAAGATCTAAAACTCTCACTTTAACTATATCTCCAACTTTAACAACCTCCATAGGATGTTTTACAAATTTATCACTTAATTTTGAAATGTGTACTAATCCATCCTGTTTTACACCTATATCTACAAAAACTCCAAAGTCTACTACATTTCGTACTGTTCCAGTTAGAATCATATCTGGTTTTAAATCCTCTATATTTAAGACATCTGTTCTAAATATAGGTTTTGGCATCTCTTCTCTTGGATCTCTTCCTGGCTTCTTTATTTCTTCAATAATATCTCTTAGTGTAGGTATACCTACTTCAAGTTCACTAGATAAATCTTCTAAATTTTTGTCATCTAATATTTTTTTATCTAATATTTTTTTTGCTATTTCATAAGATTCTGGATGTACGGCTGTATTGTCCAATGGATTTTCGCCATCTGGAATTCTTAAAAATCCAGCACATTGTATAAAGGTCTTTCCACCTAAGCCTTTAATCTGTAAAAGTTCATTTCTATTTTTAAATCTACCTTTTTCATCTCTATAATTTACTATATTTTCAGCTACTCTATTAGATATTCCTGATACATATTTAAGCAGTGAAACACTAGCTGTATTTAAATCTACTCCTACTGTATTTACAGAAGATTCTACTACTCCACTTAAGGCTTCATTCAACCTAGTTTGATTTAAATCATGCTGATATTGACCCACCCCTATATGTTTAGGCTCTATCTTTACAAGCTCGGCTAATGGATCTTGAAGTCTTCTAGCTATAGATATAGCACCTCTTAATGAAACGTCCATATCTGGAAATTCTTCATTTGCTATTTTAGAAGCTGAATAAACTGAAGCACCTGCCTCACTTACTATTATGTAAGACATATCCTTTTGTTCCAACTCTCTTAACATTTCTGCCACTACTTGTTCTGTTTCTCTAGAGGCAGTACCATTTCCTATAGCTATTATATCTATATCATATTTATTTATAAGCCTTTTAAGTTCCTTCTTTGTCTTTCCTACTTGATTTTGAGGTTCTGTAGGATAAACTACTGTTGTTTCTAAATATCTTCCTGTTTCATTTACTACAGCTACTTTACACCCTGTTCTAAAACCTGGATCTATTCCCATGACTACTCTATCTTTAATAGGAGGTTGCATAAGTAGTGGTTCTAAATTTTTTGAAAAAACTTTTATACCCTCCTCCTCCGCTCTTTCTGTTAAGATAGACCTTATTTCTCGTTCTATTGATGGAAAAATAAGCCTTTTATATCCATCCTCAATACTCATATGCAGATAATTTGTTGTAATTTTTTTATCATTTTTTATTATTTTTCTTTTTAATATATTTAATATTTTTTCATCAGGAACTGATACTTTTACTTTTAAAACTTTCTCTTTTTCTCCCCTATTTATAGCAAGAATCCTATGATTAGGAATAGTTTTTACTTTTTCATTGTATGAATAATACATTTCATATACAGTTGATTCTTTCTCATCTGCTGCTTCTACATTTAGAATTCCCTCTTCTAAAAATATCTTTCTTATTATCTTTCTAAATTCAGCATTATCAGATACACTCTCTGCCACAATATCCATAGCACCATTATAAGCTTCTTCTATATCCTTTACTCCCTTTTCTACATTTATAAAAGGGGCTGCTATTTCTTCCAAACTTCCCTCTTCAATTTCTTCACTAATAAGTATTTGAGCTAAAGGTTCTAAACCCTTTTCCTTTGCTTTTGTAGCCCTTGTCCTTCTTTTTTTCTTGAAAGGTCTGTATAAATCTTCAACTCTTTGAAGAGTATTAGCTGCAAGAATTTCCTCTTTTAAATCTGCTGTAAGTTTTCCCTGTTCGTCAATAAGTCGTATAACTTCATTTTGTCTTTCTTCTAAATTTCTTAAGTAATTTAACCTATCATTTAATTCTCTTAGTATTACATCATTTAATTCTCCTGTTTTTTCTTTCCTATACCTGGCGATAAAAGGAATAGTATTTCCTTCGTCAATAAGTCTGATAGTATTCTTGATTTGGAAATCTTTCAGTTTAAATTCCTCCATCAAAATACTATAGATGTCCATCTAATCACTTCCTATCTAGATTATTATTCATTATAAGTCTACCATTATATATTATTCTATAAATATTACATAATTCCTTTATATACATCTTTTAAAAAACCCTTCTTATTGAAGGGTTTTTTGTTTCAAATATTCATTTATGAACACATCTATATCTCCATCCATTATACTATTTATATCTCCTATTTCTAAATTAGTCCTATGATCCTTAACCATATTATAAGGATGAAATATATAGGATCTAATTTGAGAGCCCCAAGCAATTTGAGTATATTTACCTTGTAAATCTTCAATTTTCTCTTTATGTTCTTCTTCTTTTAACTGTATAAGTTTAGCCATTAGCATCTTCATAGCTGTTAATCTATTACTATGCTGTGATCTTTCATTTTGACATTGGACCACAATGCCTGTAGGAATATGAGTAATTCTTACAGCAGAATCGGTAGTATTTACATATTGTCCTCCTGCACCGCTGGACCTATAGGTATCAACTTTTAAATCACTAGAGTTTATTTCTATATCTGCATCATCACCTAATTCTGGATAAACATCTACGCTAGCAAAGGATGTATGTCTCCTACCAGAAGAATCAAAGGGCGATATTCTTACAAGCCTATGAACTCCCTTTTCAGATTTTAAAAATCCATAAGCATTTAGTCCTTTTATAAGGAGAGTTGCGCTTTTTATACCTCCTGCAGTATCTGGAAGCATATCTAAAGTATCTATTCCAAACCCTTTGCTTTCTGCCCAACGCCTATACATTCTAAGAAGCATTTCTGCCCAATCTTGAGCTTCCAGCCCTCCTGCACCTGAATGGATAGATAAGATAGCATTATTTCCATCATATTCTCCATTTAAAAGAGTGGTAAGTTTTAAATCTTTAGCCTTTTTTGCAACCCTCTTAAAATTCTTTTTAATTTCTTTATTTAATGAAAATTCCTCTTCTTCAAGGGCAAGTTCAATAAGAACTTCTAAATCTTCTAGTTCAGCTTTTAAGCCTTCATATTCACTTATTCTATCTTTTAGAGCTTTTGATTCCTGAAGAATTTTCTGTGCACTTTCTATATCTTGCCAAAATCCTTCTTTAGCTGCCTCTTTATCTAATTTTTTGATTCTTTCTTTCATTTTGTCTATGTCAAAGAGAAACACCAAGTTCTTTTAGCTCAACTTTCATTGATGAGACTTTTTCTTTATATTCATGAATTCCCTCCATAAAACCACTCCTATCTATGCATTTCTGCCACAACATTTTTTATATTTCTTTCCACTACCACAAGGACATGGATCATTTCTGCCAATTTTCTTTCCCTTTACTATAGGTTTTTGTCCTCCTCTATTTTCTTTATTAGTTGAGACTGCTTTTGCCACTCTTTTTCTTTCCATTTTGTCTGGAGTTTCTACATTGTATAAATACTTAACAGTATCTTCTTGGATGCTCCTATTCATCTCTTCAAACATGTCAAACCCTTCTATCTGATATGCCCTTACTGGATCTTCCTGACCATAAGCTCTAAGACCGATACCTTGTTTTAATTGATCCATAGCATCTATATGATCCATCCATTTATTGTCTACTACTTGTAAGAGGACTATTCTTTCTATTTCTCTAAATCTTTCTTCTCCTATTTCTTTCTCTTTTTCTTCATAATATTTTTCAGACAAACTATATAATTTATCTCTGATTTCTTCCTTATCTAGATTCTTAATGTTTTCTTTATTTAAGTATCCACTAGGTAAGAATATACTCTCTAAATAATTTTCAAATCCTTCTAAATTCCATTCCTCTACAAACTCACTACCTTGTGAATACATATCAATACCTCTGTCTATCATACCCTTAGTCATAGACATAATATAGCTTTTTAGATTTTCACCTTCTAATACTCTTCTTCTTTCTTTATATATTACTTCCCTTTGCTTATTCATTACATCATCATATTGAAGAACATGTTTTCTAATAGCAAAATTATTTCCTTCAACTTTACTCTGAGCACTTTCAATAGACTTAGTCAAAAGTTTATGTTCCAATACTTCATCATCTGGCAGACTGCCTACTATCCCTTCAAACCTATTGCTTCCAAACAGCCTCATCAAATCATCTTCAAGGGAAATATAAAATCTAGACGAACCTGGATCTCCTTGACGGCCTGATCTTCCTCTAAGCTGGTTGTCAATCCTTCTCGACTCATGTCTTTCAGTACCAATGATATGAAGTCCTCCCACTGATACAACTTCATTATGTTCTTTATCTGTTTCAACTTTAAACTTTTCATAAAGCTTTTCATATGTTTTTCTTGCTTCCAATATTTCTTCATCATTCGTATCTATAAAACTATCTACAGATGATATAATTTCATCACTATAACCTTTCTTTTTCATTTCTGCTTTTGCAAGATACTCAGGATTTCCTCCCAATACTATATCTGTACCACGTCCAGCCATATTTGTAGCTATAGTTACCGCTCCAATTCTACCAGCTTGTGCAACAATTTCTGCTTCTCTTTCATGATGTTTTGCATTTAATACTTCATGGGAAATTTTTTCTTTTCTAAGCATCTTACTTAATATTTCTGATTTTTCTATGGATATAGTACCTACAAGTATAGGCTGACCTGTGCTATGTCTTTCCTTTATTTCCTCAATTGCTGCATTGAATTTAGCCTCTTCTGTTTTATATATACAATCATGATAGTCTTCCCTTACAACAGGCTTATTAGTTGGAATTTCAACTACATCTATATTATATATTTCTCTAAATTCACTTTCCTCTGTCTTAGCTGTTCCTGTCATACCTGAAAGCTTTTCATACATTCTAAAATAATTTTGAAATGTAATAGTAGCTAAAGTTTTAGACTCACTTCTTACATTTAATCCCTCTTTAGCCTCAATAGCTTGATGTAGTCCATCACTATATCTTCTTCCATGCATAAGTCTCCCTGTAAACTCATCTACAATCAATACTTCTCCATCTTTAACTACATAATCTATATCTTTTTTCATTAAATATTTTGCCTTTAATCCTTGATTTATATGATGGGCTATTTCCATATTGTCAGGATTAGCTAAATTTTCTAACCCAAAAAACTTTTCTGCCTTCTTAGTTCCCTTTTCAGTTAAAGTTACAGTTCTAGCTTTTTCATCTACTACGAAATCTACAACTTCTTCCTTTATTTCTCTATCAAAGGGATCCGTATTTTTTTCATTTGGATCTAATATTCTCCCTTCCAGACTCTTTACAAAATTATCTGCTGTATAATATAGTTTTGTTGATTTATCACCTGAACCTGAAATAATAAGTGGAGTTCTAGCTTCATCTATAAGAATACTGTCAACCTCATCTACTATTGCAAAGTTTAATTTTCTTTGAACCATTTCGTCTTTGTAGATAACCATATTATCTCTTAAATAATCAAATCCAAATTCATTATTAGTTCCATAAGTTATATCACAATTATAAGCTTCTTTTCTTTCTTCACTATCCATATCATGAGTTATACAGCCAACACTAAGATTTAAAAACTCATATATTTTTCCCATCCATTCTTTATCTCTTTTAGCTAGATAATCATTAACTGTAACAATATGAACGCCCTCTCCAGTAAGAGCATTTAAATATGCTGGAAGAGTTGCAACAAGGGTTTTTCCTTCTCCTGTTTTCATCTCTGCTATTCTACCTTGATGGAGTATTATACCACCTTCAAGTTGTACTCTAAAATGTTTCATATCTAATACTCTACTAGATGCTTCTCTAACTACTGCAAAAGCTTCTGGCAAAATATCATCTAATGTTTCTCCTTTTTTTAGTCTTTCTTTAAATTCAAAAGTCTTTTTTTTCAGATCCTCATCCGAAAGTTTTTCTATACTGTCTTCTAAATCTTCTATTTCATCTACTAGAGTATCTATCTTTTTCAATTCTCTCTCACTATAAGAGCCAAATATTTTTTCAAACAAGGCTTTCATTTTCTTAACCACCTTTCAAAAACAAAACATATCTTTCCATCAATTTTATCACTAATTATTTTAGGATACAAGATATGCCATTATCTACCCATGAAGTCAAATTGAACCATACTCCCAGTCTTCTTATCCTCAAGCATCATTATTTCCTGTATCAATGTAAATAATCCCAAACATATTATAAAATCTCCAAAGCTAAATACATGTGGAAAAGGATATGGTTTAGAAACTAACATTATATCTCCTAGTACAGCTAATTTAGTTTTTTCTACTAATGGAGTATATAATGGTAGTTTTCCTTGCTCTAAAAGAAAACCAAAATCTTCTAATCCTAATAATTCTAATCCTTCAAGAATAATAGGTCTTTTCCATCCATTAAGAATCATAACTAAGAAATTCATAATAGAACCTGATAAAACAATCCATAGGGATCTATATCTTAAATTAATTAGTATTCCTACAAATAACAAAATATAGGATATAATAGATAATTCTCTAGTAAATTTAAATACACTTTCAAAGCTACTTAGCTCTTCAACAAAATTCATAGTTATTAAAAAGTATTGTATAATTAAAGCCAATATGAGAATCCACATTCTCCTAAAATTAACCCCTTTAAACCTTGATATTTTACCGCCTCTTATAAAGCCTATTATTAAAGACAATATAATAACTTCAATAAACAATGAAATCCCTCCTATACTAAAAAATTGCAGGATTTTTATCCTGCAATTTTATACTCTATATTTAATATTATACTATTAAAACTCTGGTTCAATCAACCCATAATTTCCGTCTTTTCTTTTATACACTACATTTACCTCGTCAGTTTCCCCATTCATAAACATAAAAAAATTATGTCTAAGTAGTTCCATTTGGAGTATTGCCTCCTCTATACTCATAGGTTTCATAGCAAATCTTTTCATTTTAACTATTTTTGGTCCTTCTTCCCTATTCTCTTGGGGTATTGGTTTAATATTTTCAAATCTTATAGTTTTGTTATCTTGATACCTTTTTTGAAGCTTTGTTTTATGCTTCCTAATCTGTCTCTCTAAAACATCTACTGCTTCATCAATAGAAGTATACATATCATCACTATACTCCTCTGCTCTAAGTATGGTTCCAGGAAGATCCACTGTAACTTCGATTATTTGTCTGTTTTTCTCTACACTTAAAGTTACATTCGTCTCCACATCTTCTTGAAAATACTTATCTAGCTTTCCTAATTTCTTAAAGGTAATATCCTTTAGGGCATCTGTTATATCCATATTCTTACCAGTGATTTTTATTTTCATAAACCCCAACTCCTTTCACAAGTAAAATTTTACTTGTATATCTTATTAATATACTACCCACAAAGTAGTCTCTCATAACAAATTAATATTCAACTTATTAACTTATTCATCTATTTTGTATAATTATTTATAAACTTATTAACAATTATATGTGGAGTAATTGTGGATTATATTAGTGGTTTTCTGTGGATAATGTGTATAATTCTGTGGAAAACTGTTTATGCTAGTTTTAACCTGTGGATAGATTTCTTAATAAATAGTGGACAATCCATACTTCTTAAAAATTCAACCTTTTATGATAATATTGATAATTATTTGATAATTATACTTATTCCTATTCTAGTGTTTTTTAATAAAAAAAGCAATAAAAAATACCATATATGCTATATTATAAAAATATATAAAAAAATAACTGCTATTATGACAGTTATTTTTTTTCATCTATAAATATACTTTCCTCTATAGATTTATTATATCCTTTATAAGCTTTTTTCCCTTTTTTTAGTTTTTTTAAATCTGACTTTATTTTTTCTAAACTATTTTTTAAATATTTATTGTTTTCATCATCTAGAATTGAAATAGACATTAATGTAGAGCTTATGTTCTTTATGATATCTTTTAATATTTTTAAATTTGGATAAACATTTATATCTAATTCATTTATATCATCAACATTATGCTTTTTTTTCAACTCTGAAAATTTAATTAAAAACTCTATATCTAGTTTATCTATTTTCTTTATTAACTCATCTTTCTTCTCTAAAATTTCATCAGTCTTAATCATATTTCCTTCGTCAATATATTCTCTTTGAAATTTTGTAAGTTCTAACATATTATACAAGTATTCAAGCTTTTTTTCACTTATATTTACAATCTCATCTATTAACTCTTTAGTCATATTTACACCTACTTGTTTGCATATCTAACTTTTTTAATCTTCTGCATAGCTTCTTTCCAGGTATCTTTCAATTCAGTCAAAAGTTCTAGGACCTCTTCTAAAGACTTAGTTTCTTTTTGTATATTTGCATCAACTAATCTATCTATCATAAACTCATAAATATTTCTTAATTCTTTTGAAATATCATAATCCATATTTAATGAAGCATTTAATTCTATAATTATATCTTGGGCTCTAATTATAGCTTCATGAGCTTTCTCTGTATCCCCATTTTCAATACCTATTTTACCAATATTTATAAATTTAATTGCTCCTTTATATAGCATAAGAGTTAATTCTTCTGGCGTTGCTGTATTTACAGTGTTTTGTTTATATTGATTTAGGACATTGTGATTCATCTAATTCATCCTTTCCCCTTTAATTAGAAAATTGTTGCATAAGCCACATACTTTGCTGATTCATACGAGAAAGAGCTTTCTCCATTGCTGCAAATTTAGAATAATATTGATTTTCTTTATTAAATAAATAAACATTTAAATCTTCAATTTTATTTTCTAATTTCTTAACATCCTTATCTATAATACTAATACTACCATATTCAGTTACAAAATCTATAAGTATATTAGACTTTACATTTCTATATAAATTAGGATCATCACCTACACCTGATTTGTCAATAATATCCTGCATGCCTAAAATAAAATTGTCATAAAGCCTTGTTACAATTCCACTTTGACTCCTTTTAACTTTTAATTGCTCACTTGTAAGCTCTCTTTCTGCTGTATAAGATGTGACATTTTCTAATTTACCTTCACCATAGTTTGGCTCTTTAAACAATAGCTCTAACACTCCATCTGGATCTTCTTTTATAGCCTTCTTAAACTTAACTTCATCTATAACTAACTTGCCACCTAAACTTCCTTTGGAAAAGCTTTCCGTACCAATGCCGATTTCAAATAAATGTTTGAATTCTCCTTCTACTCCTTCTATTTCCTCATACATCAAAATTCTTGCATTTCCCATAGTTCTTGAAATTAGCTCATCACTTCTCAAAATACCACTCTTGGCCTTTTCTTCCCAAAGCTCAATATCACTCTTATCCATTGCCCTTTTCTGGTCTGCAGTTAATGGCTGATAGCTTCTATATTTTTTTTGGGTTAAAAGCAAATTGGATTTTTC
This sequence comes from Anaerosalibacter massiliensis, assembly GCF_024623155.1. NCBI lineage: Bacteria > Bacillati > Bacillota > Tissierellia > Tissierellales > Sporanaerobacteraceae > Anaerosalibacter > Anaerosalibacter massiliensis. The sequence continues at coordinate 95,005 of NZ_JANJZL010000008.1, read as the reverse complement.
CACTAGTTTATTATATTCTTCTACAAACTTTTCAATTTTTTCATAGAAAGCATCTACATCAGTATCTACAGTTGTTGTAAATTTACCTTCACTTTTTATATTAAAATCAATACCATTTATATTAAATTGATTAGAATCAACAATTATATTATCCGCACCATCAAAACTAATAATAGCATCTTTACCTATTTCTTTAGTACCAATATTGTATTCTTTACCATTATTAGTCATATTTAGCCCATTTATAAATTTTTCGCTTATATCGTCATTGGTTTTGATAGTTAATTGTGATTTTGTACCTGTATCTTCTGTTTGCAGGAAAAACCTATCTATAGTTGGATCATAAGAAGCCTTTACGCCTAACTTCCCAACTACCTTTCCATCTTCATCTAAAATCTTAGCTGAATTTATAGCATTAACAATATCCTTCATACTAGTATTTTCTAAATCTGTAAATTCAAAATCCTTAACTCCATTCTTAGTCTCTATAGAAAACCTTATTGTATCATCTTTATCTAACCCAAATTGGCTAGCTAAATTGTCCTTAGTTCCACCTTCTATAGTTATATTCTTGTTACTTACCATCTTAACTCCCTCTGCTAATTGTTTAACTTCCACATTATAACTTCCATTCATTGCTTTAGCAGTTGTACTAACTGTTGCCACTTGTTCATTAGAAGAAGTAGCTGCCTTTACCCAAGATAAGTTTTTATAAGAACTTGAAACCATAGCTCCTGTAGAAGTAGTTGTAGTAAGACCAAACTCTTTTCTGGTATTCAATATGAAATTTGCAAAATCCTTATTTAAATCATTATAAGCTTCCCTTTTCCATACTAATAATTCCTTGTTTTGCTCCACTTTATTCAATCTAACTTTTTCTGCTTCCATTATCTTTCCTATCATTTCTTCTGTATCAAAAGGAGAAGCTAAACCTGTTACTCTTAAATTATTATACATTACAATCACCACCTATATTTTTTCATCTACGACTATACCTGTTATTTCCCAGATAGCTGCTACTAAATCAAGTATCTTCTCTGGAGGTATTTCCCTTATTATCTCATTAGTATTTACATCTATTACCTTCACCATTATTTGTTTAGTTTGATCATGAATTGAAAATTCAAATCTTCTATCATATATAATAAATTTTTCATTAGCTGATTCTATTGCATCTATAATTTCCTCTTGGGTATATTTCTTTTCATCTGGCAAGAGTGTTTGTCCTTTGTTTATATTTAAATTTGTATTTTGGGAACTTCTTTCTCCGCCTCTAATTCCATAATTATTTACATTAGTAGACAGACTTTCTCCCACTTTCATAGCAATCCCCCCTCTCTTACTCTCATTTTATATATCGACTAAAAGAGGTTATTCTTTAGATTTAAATTTGCTCTTTTTTTGCCAGAAAAGTACTACTCCCACATAGATTATCTTAATAATAGCTGCTAAAATAGCTCCTGCTGGATCATCTTTAATACTCACTGCCTTTGAAAAAAAGAAAGTAGTTATGAATTGACCTGGTCCAAGACCTAGAATTGTACCAAATATATAATCTCTTAGTTTAATAGATGTAACTCCAGAAACAAAATTTGCTATACTAAAAGGTATAAAGGGCATACTCCTTAAGAAAAAAACATATCCCATTCCAAAGCGTTCTATTTTTTCTTTTACTTCATCTAAGCCTATCTTTCTTTCCTTCCTATTATATACTTTATAAACAACTTTCATCACATTGTCCTGAAAAACCCTTGCCATATAAAATGCAGCTATAGAACCTATTATTCCTCCGATAAATATATAAATAAATCCCTTTAGTCCAAAAAAGAAAGCTCCTAGTGCATTTAGCCAAGAAATAGGAACAAAAAATACTACTAATATAGTTGTAGCAATAGTAAAAAACATTGCAAAATTAGTACTCTTTTCTGCATCAGTAAAGAATTCTATTAAACTTTCTTTATCATATATATTTATAGTAGATATAAGATATATAAAAAAGGATATAAATCCTAATATTAAAAGATATTTAATCCATCTTTTGTTTTTTCTCATAAAAAACACCTCCAGTCTTTAATTTTCAATTATACTTTATACCATATTTAATTTTTTTCAACCAATATCTACTAGTATATATTATGACAACAAATCTAATTTTCATGTCCTTGTACTCAAAATAAATGACTGGTATAATTATATTTAAAGTTAAATTGTAAAGCTTCCTGGAAGGATGTTGGTATGATGAAAATTGGCATGAGAACTATTAAAACTGCAATTGCTGTTTCCTTAACCATATTCATAGCACAACTTATAAATCTAAAAAATCCTCTTTTCGCAGGGATTGCTGCAATAATTGCTATGCAATCTTCTGTTGTGGGCTCTTTCAAGGCAGGAAAAAACAGGATGCTAGGAACAGTTTTTGGTGCTGTAATAGGACTTTTTTGTTCTCTTATTTCACCAAATAACCCTATAGTCATAGGTCTAGGGATTATGGTTGTTATATATTTGTTAAATCTTTTAGAGTGGCAAAAATCAGCTTCTATTGCTGCAATAGTATTCTTGTCTATAACCCTCAATCAGCAAACAGGCAATAGACTAAGCTATAGCATATATAGAACATTAGATACTTTTGTAGGAATAATAATTGCAACATTTGTTAATTTTTTCATATTACCCCCTAAATATGAAAATAAAGTTGAATCTTCTTGTAATGATATACTTGCTAGAAGTATGAGTTTAATTAAAGGCTTAATATGGGAAAATAAAAAAATAGAAAATGAAGAACTGGAAAATATAAGAATAAATTTAGAAACATTAGAAAATTATTATGATACATTAAAAGAAGAAGTTGAACTAAAGATTTGTAAAAGTAAAGATTGTAGACATTTGAAGGACACATATATTTCTTTTAGAAATATCTATGAAAACTTAAATATTATATCTAACATTGATTTTGATACTATAATAAATAGAAGAAATAAACAGCTTTTAGAAAGTATATACAATAAAAAAACTCCTTATTCTGATAGAAACGCAATGGTAGAAACAGATATAATATTTAATTATCATCTTAAAATAATACTTGAAGAAATAGAGTCTTTAATGGATATATTAAACTAAAAATGGACATGGGACAATATATATTATCCCTTATAAAGTAGCTAAGATATATGTCCCTTTAGTCCATACAACACTATATCTAATTCTCTAAAATTTAGTATCATCTATTGAATCTAACCACTTCTCTATTGGCTTCATTACTTCCCTTATAGTTCCATCTTCAAAAGGATTTCTAAGTTTAGCTAAACTTACAAGGTTTAAGAATGAATCACTTCCACCAGCTCTACAAAGTCTTAAGTAATCTTCCCAAAATTCATCATTGCCATCCATTGACTTTATCCAAAATTGGAAAGCACATACTTGGGCTAATGTATAGTCAATATAGTAGAAAGGAACTTGGAATATATGTCCCTGTCTAAACCAATATCCACCTCTATTTAAGAAATCATTATCTTCATAATCCCTAAACGGAAGATATTTCTTTTCAATTTCTCTCCACTTTGTTTTTCTCTCTTCTTTAGTAGCTTCTGGATTCTCATATACAAAATGTTGAAACTCATCTACTGTCACACCATAAGGTATAAAATTCACTGCTCCGCTTAAATGACTAAATTTATATTTTTCTACATCTTCTTTAAAGAAAAGTTCCATCCAAGGCCAAGTAATAAATTCCATACTCATAGAGTGAATTTCACAAGCCTCTAATGTAGGAGAGTGATATTCTGGAATTTCAAAGGAACTACTTAAATAAAATTGGAAAGCATGGCCCGCCTCATGAGTTAAGACATCTACATCTCCGCTAGTACCATTGAAATTAGAAAATATAAAAGGAGATTTATACTTAGATATAATAGTGCAATATCCACCACTCATCTTACCTTTCTTACTTACTAAGTCCATAAGCTCCCTCTCAACCATAAAATTAAAAAATTCAGCTGTTTCTTTTGAAAGCTCATTGTACATCTTCTTTCCGTTTTCAAGTATCCATTCTGGACTTCCCTTTGGAATGGCATTACCAGATAAAAATTCTAGTGGCTCATCATAATATTTAAATTCATCAAGACCTAATCTTTTTCTCTGTCTATCTTTTAATTCTTCTACAACTGGCACCAAATCTTCAAATACTTGCTTTCTATAATTTGCTACCATTTCTGCATCATAGTCTGTTCTACCCATTCTAGCATATCCTAGCTCCACAAAATTTTTGAATCCTAATTTTTTAGCTATACTATCTCTTAGTTTTACTAATTCATCATAGATAGTATCAAATTTATCTTCATTTTCTTCAAAAAATTCTATATAAGCTTCATAAGCTCTTTTTCTCATATCTCTATTTCTTGACTGCATAAAAGGTTGCATTTGAGCTAAGTTTCTTTCTTCACCTTCAAAATTTATTTTAGCAGAGGCTACTAATCTATCATATTCTGATACAAGCTTATTTTCATTTACTAAATCTTCAATTATTTCATCAGAAAAAGTTTTTAATTTAACCTCTGATAGATTGAATAAATGAGAGCCCCATTTTTTCTCCAAATCATCTCTAAATTTTGAATTAACTAATGCCTTCATATATTTTGATACTAAACTTTCATATATAGGCATATTTTCATCTAAAAATTCTTGTTCCTTCTTATAATATTCGTCTAAAGTATTTATTGAATGTCTTATATAAACTAGATTTTCCATGGATTCTACTTCTTCTCTTATACTATTTATTTTCCCTATTATCTCATTTTGCTCATTTGAAGAATTTGCCCTTTCAAATTCATCTATTAGAGATGTAATTTCTTCCTTGATTTCCCCCATATCTGGTCTTTTATATTTATAATCCTTAAATTTTAACAAATTAAATACCTCCTTTATAAATTCTACTTAAGAACATAATACCAAATTTAAAGAATATTTTACACCTTTATATTTATGCAAATTAATTTTATTTAGGATATAATAGTAATATGAAAACAAAATAACTTTTAAATATTTTGGGGGATATATATGAAGAAACTTGATTATGAACAGATTATGGATATTCAAGAAAATGCTACAAGAAAACTTCTTAATTATATAGATAGTTTTTTTCAAAAAGAAATGAATATTAAAACCATTGAATTTTATTATCCTGATTTTGATGAAACTAGGACAAATACAGCCTTTAATGTTTGGATTAGTCTAGACTATATGACTAAATACGGGAAAAATTTTATTGAACTTTTCTTAGAAGATAATTCAAATAATTTAAGTAATTTAGAAAAAGAGATACTTTCAGAAAGAAATAAATCCCACATAAGCTTATTTGAAATAAAAAATATAAAAGGTGATTTAATGTATGTTAAAGATCTCTTATGTAATAAACATCATATTGTTTGGGAGCCCGAGCTCTCAAAAATCGTTGATAAATCAGAGCTTATTTTCGGAAGAATATCAAAGGTAATTATATATGAAAAATTTATTGGAGATCTTAGCTTTCTCCCTGATTTTTCTAAAAGTATATTCTTAGAAAAAGTGTTTTCTAACTATGATTCAATAAAAGATAAAGAAGATAATATTTCAATGAAATATTATCTTAGAAAATATAGTTTAAATATGTATAAAATATATACTGATTGCGTATATGATGTTTTAGGATTTGATGATGAGGATGAGCTCCAATTAGCTGAAGAACTAGGAGAATTTGAATCTTTTCTTAAAAAAAGTCTATCTGAAAGTACTGTTGAAAAACATATTAAAAATTTAATAAATATATATGAATACTTTTTATATGATATAGACTATACTCTTTATGATTTAAATAAAATAAACCTTAATGAATTAATTGAAAAGGGTATTTTTGATAATTTCATATCTAGCAAGAGTAAATTAAACTCCTATATTGCAACATTGAAAAAATATATTAAATTTTTAAATAATGAAAAAGATGAAGAAAAGTATAGGGAAACTTATGAGGAGATACTTAAAATAAGTAAAAAAAGAGAAATGTATTTTAAGCCAAAAAAGCCAATAGATATGCCTCTCTATTGGAATAAGTCTTTAGACAAGCCTATTAAAGATAATTTAAATAAAAAATCTATACTTTTTTTAAATTCTTATGAAAAATATTTATTTTACATAAGAAATAATAATGTAGGTATTTCTAAACCTGAAGGTTTTATTAAAAGTAAATATTTATTGGAGCTAAATAATATAATAACTCAAAATATGATAGCTAAAATGTCCAAAAACATAGTCCAATCAGATCTCCCACTCATCCATCTTTTTTATAAATTTTCATTATCTCATTATATATTAACTATAAATAATAATAAAATTATACCTTATGAAAAGGAAAATCAATATATAAGTTTAAAAGAATATGAAAAACTGGCTTTATTTATAGACTACGTATGGAATGCATTACTTTGGAATGAATTTGCAAATTGTTCATATGAAAATACTGAACAAAAATATAAATATAAAATAATAGAATCTTTAAATCTGCTTACTCCAGATACAATATATGACTATACTGAAATAAAATATAATGAAATAGACACTCCAATATTTGACAAAAATATAATCCATATTTTTGACTATATGGGACTTCTAATCTTTAAAGAAGCTTCCTATTTTGAAAAAGATTCTATATCAACTATATCTATTACAAATTTAGGAAAAGCAGTATTCAACATACTTAAAGAAAGCAAGAGTAGGGGTATTGAAAATAAAGGGAAAATAGTAGATTTAAATAAATGGAAAGAAACAAATAGCTAATGCCAGCTATTTGCTTCTTTCTTTATAATCTTTTAATGCTATTGAAAATTGATCTGGACAAGAAGTCTTTCTGAGACCACATCTAATCCCTGAAAGCCTGTCTATTACATTATCTATATCCATTCCTTCAACAAGACTAGATATACCTTTTAAATTTCCACTACATCCACCTATAAATTTTACATCTTTTAACTTTCCATTTTCTACATCAAATAATATTTGCCTACTACAAACTCCCTTTGGGAAATATTCTTGCATATTTAATCTCCTCTTTTCTATGAATTATTTTTTAATTAGTTATAGGTAAGAACATATTATACTATATTTCTTATTATTCATAATGACAAGTATAAAATTATTTCTACAATATATTTAACTTTTCACAACCATAATGTTATCTTTTTAAAATATGGGGCATAAATTATTTATAATGATAAATTATTTTTTATGAAAATAACTTGACAAATAGATTATAGTTATTTATAATATAAATTGTAATCGTTACAAAATTAAAATCATTTTAATTTGAGAGGAGTAATTCAGATGCCATTTACTGTAGAAGTGGCAAAACAAAGCTTAAAGGAACATAATATTAAACCTTCTACCATTAGAATAAAAATATTACAATACTTAATGGATAATAAACTTCACCCTACGGCAGATCATATATATAAATATTTAATAAACGATATACCTACACTTTCTAAAACTAGTGTATATAATACTTTAGAATTGTTCTTAGAAAATAATTTAGTAAATATTGTAACTATTGATGATAAAGAATCAAGATATGATATAAATACATCAACTCATGGACATTTTAAATGTGAAAAATGTAATAAAATATATGATTTTCATATTAGCTCAAATAATTTAAATGGGAAAGAAATTGATGGCTTTATTATAAACAATAAAAAAATTTATTATGAAGGTATATGCAAAGAATGCTTACGTAATCTTGAGAAGATTTAAATAATGGAATAAAAAGAATACCACTATTTGATTCAATAAAAACTAGCAATTTAGATTCTAAATCATAGAGCCAATTGCCAGATTAACTGGTTCTATGATTGGATATATAAATTTAATAAACTAATTAAAATATCAAGGGGGAATTTTTTATGAATCCAATGACAGCAGATAATTTACGTTCAGCTTTTGGTGGTGAAAGCCAAGCTCACATGAGATATTTAGTATGGGCAGATAAGGCGGAAAAAGATGGTTTTCCAAATGTAGGAAGATTATTTAAAGCTATTTCCTATGCAGAACAAATTCACGCTACAGGTCATTTCACTGCAATGAAAGATGAGAGTGGAGATTTTTCAGTTACAGCAGGTGCAGGTTTTGGACTTGGCAGTACTTCCGAAAATTTACAAGGTGCTATAAATGGTGAATTATTTGAAGTTGAACAAATGTATCCTGCTTACATAGCAGTTGCAGAACTTCAAGGTGAAAAACAAGCTATAAGATCTATGAATTTTGCATTAGAGGCAGAAAAACTTCATGCTGAACTTTATCAAGAAGCAAAAGATGCAGTAGATAGTGGAAAGGATGTAGATTTTAATGAAGTTTATGTATGTCCAATCTGTGGATATACAGCAGCCAATGGTGCTGAAGACAAGTGTCCAATCTGTGGTGCTAAGAAGGAATTATTTAAAAAATTCTAAATTGAAATCAAAAAAAATGGAGACAGTCTGTCTCCATTTTTTTAATTTCATGTACCACAAAGAGCATATAAATTAAGAAACTCTATAGCAAATTTTTTCTCTTCTTTTGTAAGTTTATTTGAATCTAAAATCATATTTAAATCCTCTGTCATGTCTATATTTATTTTTTCATAAAGCTCTAAACTTCTAAAAGCATAAGCTATTTCATCCATAGCTTCTGGCACCTTGAACAAAGCTTTTATGAAAGTAACTTTATCTTTTAAATAAATATCCTTCATTAAATTTGAAATAATATCATATTCTTTATCATAAAAGTTTAAAGAAATTCTAATAATTGATTCAATATCTTCTATATCCTTTACATCTTGTTTGGAAATCCACTCTAAAACTTTTGTATCACTGTCATCTCCATATATTTTTGCTAGCTTATCTAAATCTAATTTAGGTAGAGATAAAAATATTTTTTTAAGTTCTTTATTATTTATTTCTTTCTCTGCTGTAACTATTGACATTATTTTTTCTTCTAATGATAGTTCATATTTAATTTCAAGACTTTCTTTACTTTTATCAGATATTTTAATATATCCAATAGTATCTTTTTTCCAATAATCAGGGTAATAGTTAAATTCTTTATTTGCTTTAAGTAAAGGCTCTGCTCTTTCACTCCAAAGATAATATAATGCTAAATCTATATTGCCATTGCTTTTTTCATTATTTTTAACACCTATTAAAAGCTTTTTAGAATCTGGGGACCATATTACTTTTCCAGTAGTAAATATTTTACCTAACAATTCTAAGTTTTCTGTTGAAACTATATAAGTTTCTTTAACTTCATCTAATCCCTTATCTACTGTTAAATATTTTCCATCTGGAGACCAACTAATACTATTTAAATCTCCTTCCACTAAATCTATTTCATTTTTCTTTTTATTCCCTTCATTGTATATTCCTAAAATATATTTTCCATCTGTCTCTCTTAAATAAGCCGCTATTTTTTCATTAAACCAAATTATTTCATCTATATCTTTTCTTTCCTTAAAATTTTCTCTTTTACTACTTTTTATAATAAAACCACATATAATTATTAATATTCCAGCCATTAAAACTATAATTCTTTTTTTCACCCATAGTCCCCCTTAGAACTCGATACCTTTTCTCGCCATTATACCTTTTGTATAATAATGTTTTATTTCTTTCATTTCCGTAACTAAATCTGCTAATTCTGTTAATTCCTTTGGAGCATATCTTCCAGTTATCACTACTTCTACTGAAGACTTTCTATTTTTGATAATTTCAATAGCTTCATCTACAGTAAATAATTTATAATATAAAGCAATATTCAATTCATCTAATACTACTAAGTCATATTTTCCACTTTTTAATACTTCCTTACAAATATTCAACCCCTTCCTTGCCTCTTTTATATCTTCATCTGTTGGATCATTATATATGAAACAATCTCTTCCAAACTGGTGTATTTCAATATTGGGAATATAGTTTGGAATCCTTAATTCACTATAATCCATACCTTTTATGAATTGGCCAAAAAACACTTTCTTTCCTGCAAGGGCTGCCCTTACAGAAAGTCCTAAACTAGCAGTAGTTTTTCCTTTTCCATTTCCTGTATATATATGTACATAAGAATTTTCCACCTATTTCACTCCTTTCTTCCAGCTTATTATTATTATATACAATATTTAAATCCTAGGATAATACTAGGTTTAAATGAAAAACTTAGATTTTACTATATAATAATAAGTATAAGGTATAAAATATAAGTATATGATAAAAAGGTGGTGCAGAAATGAAACTTGTCAAAATAAGAGGAAATACCTATTATATTCCCCATAATACTAATATAGGAGTCTATACCTATAAGAATAAAAACTGCATTCTTATAGATACTGGAATTAATAACACAGCAGCTAGAAAAATTGAAAATGTATTAATTTCCAACAATCTTCATCCTAAATATATTATAAATACCCATAATCATTTAGACCATTCTGGAGGAAATAATTATTTTACAGAAAATTATCCAGGGTGTATCACCTATGCCTCTGAAAGAGAAAGGCTTTTTTTAGAATACAATGAACTATTCCCTTATACTTTCTATGGAGCTTCATCTACAAAAGAAATAGCTAAAAGTAATAAGCCCATAAAAGTAGATTATACTCTTGAATATGGTGTAGAAAAAATAGATGGTGAAAAATTTGAAACTATTCCCCTTAAGGGACATTCTATAGAGCAAATAGGTATCATCACACCAGATAAGGTATGCTTTCTCGGAGATGGTATATTTAGCCCAGAGATACTTGAAAAATATAGTATACCTTTTTTATATGATATAGAAGCAACACTGAATACTTTTAAATATGTTGAGGAAATAGATGGAGATATTTTTGTAATAAGTCATTCAGATAAATTATATGAAAAGGATGAAATAAAGAGCTTAGTAGATATAAATATAAAATGGGTAAATAATATATCAGAGGAGATTTTAACTATATTAGAACAACCTCATACTAGAGAAGATCTTTTACAAAGTATTATAATTTTAAATGAAATAGATGATTCAGTTTTAAATTTTAATCAATACCATATATATTTTTCATCTATATCAGCATTTTTAACCTATTTAACTAATAAAAATCTAATAGAAAATCATATTGAAAATGGAAAAATCTATTATTATCAAAAATGAGAAATTAGGTATGGTTCTTTTTGTGTTATTTTTATTTTGCTTTAAAATACAGTGCAAGTTTCCGGATTTTAAGTTGTTAGGTCTGTTGACTTAAAAAGCCATTGGGTAGAAAATAAAGATGAAGTTTTTCACAAAACCTATGAAATTGATTTTCAATCAATTAAGCAAATAACCATCATTTGTGGTAGGATTTTATGAAATTTAAGTCCTATTTTCTCCAAAGCTTTTTCGGAAGAAAACCTATCAATCTAAAATTCGTGGACTGGCACTATTTTTAAAAAATCAAGATTTAAGAATTAATATATGGAGGGATATTATGAAAAAGTTACAACTTGATGATTTTACTAAATATAAGTTTATTTCAGGACTTAAATATTCTCCTAGTGGAGATTATGCAGCTTTTATAGTTCATAGAATGGATGTGGAAGAAAACAAATACTTGTCCAACATATGGATTTATAATACTAAGACAAATAAATACTTTCAACTTACTTCATTAGATGAAGAAAAATCTTTTATATGGCTAGACAATTCAAATATTCTATTTCCAGCTATGAGAAATCCAAAAGATAAAAAGAAATTAGAAATTGGAGAAGAATTTACAGTTTATTATAAAATAAATATTCATGGTGGTGAAGCCCTAGAAGCTTTTAAAGTACCATTAATTGTTACTGAACTAAAGAAAATAGATGATAAAAACTTTCTAATTACAGCATTATATGACCATTATAAACCAGACTTAAATAATTTAGAAGGTGATGAAAAAGAAGAAGCTATAAAGAAAATTAAAGAAGAAAAAGATTATGAAGTATTGGATGAAATACCTTTCTGGTCAAATGGTGAAGGATTTACAAATAAAAAAAGAAATAGACTATATTTATATAGTCGAGAAAAAAATAAGGTAGAACCAATTACCGATGAATATACAAATGTAGACTTGATTAAATTAAATAAAGAAAAATCTATGGCTTTAATAATTGCTAATTCTTTTAAAGACAAAGCTCCTATTAAAAGTAATTTATATCTATATGATATAGCTAAAAAAAATTTAGAGAATATAACCCATGAAGATCCTTTTAGCTATGCTTATGGAGACTTTTTAAATGATAAAATAATATTTGCTGGTAATAATATGAAAACCTATGGAGTAAATGAAAATAGTCATTTCTATACCATAGATATTGATTCAAAAAAGGTGGAAAAAATAACTAATGACTTTGACTATAGTATATGGAACTCTGTAGGTTCTGATTGTAGATATGGAGAAATTCAATCTTTTAAAGTAGATAAAAATTATCTCTACTTTGTCACTACAGAAATAAACTCTTCTTATATTAATAGAATAGATAAAAATGGTCATATCGAAAAAATAACTACTAAAGATGGTTCTATTGATGGATTTGATGTGTATGACGAAAATATACTATTCATTGGTTTAAAAAATATGAAATTGCAAGAACTATACACCTTGGAAAATAATAAAGAAAAACAAATCACTAACTTTAATGAATGGGTAATAGAAACTAGAAAATTATCTAAACTAGAAAGAATTACTTTTGAAACTGAACCTGGAATAACTTTAGAGGGTTGGATAATGAAACCTGTAGATTTTGATCCAAATAAGAAATATCCAGGAATACTTAATATCCATGGTGGTCCAAAAACTGTTTATGGAGAAATATTTTATCATGAAATGCAATACTGGACTAATAAAGACTATGTAGTATTCTTCACTAATCCTAGAGGTGGTGACGGACGAGGAAATGAATTTGCAGATATAAGAGGAAAATATGGAACTATTGACTATAATGACCTTATAAAATTTACAGATATAGTCCTTGAAAAATATCCATTTATAGATAGTAATAGACTAGGAGTAACTGGGGGCTCCTATGGTGGATTTATGACTAATTGGATCATAGGCCATACAGATAGATTTAAAGCTGCTGTTAGTCAAAGAAGTATTTCTAACTGGATTTCTAAATTTAGTACTACAGATATTGGATACTTCTTTGTAGATAATGAACAAATTGGGACTCCCTGGGACAAAGTAGAAAATCTTTGGTTCCACTCTCCTCTTAAATATGCAGATAAAGCTAAAACTCCTACACTATTTATTCACTCAGAAGAAGACTACCGCTGCTGGCTAGCAGAAGGTCTACAAATGTTTACTGCATTAAAATATCATGGAGTGGATGCAAGACTTTGCATGTTCCGTGGAGAAAATCATGAGTTAAGCAGAAGTGGAAAACCTAAACATAGAATTAGAAGACTTAGTGAAATGACAAATTGGTTTGATAAATATTTGAAATAAAAATATGAAAAAAGGTTGTATATTTTATAAATTATTTAAAATTATAATATTATATAGTATAATACATCTATTAAATGATTTAGGGAGTTGTAAAAATATATGGAATATATGATTATCAAAATTTTATTATTTATTGGAGTACCATTAATTATCACTATTATCAATAATAATATTAATTCATTGAAAGGTGATCTGGAACGCATGAATTCAACTTTATATAAGATCGCTGAACAAATTGGTATACCTAAACCACCTATAGATGATGAATTAAAAGTCCTTATTGAAGAAGGTAAAAAAATTGAAGCTATTAAAAAAGTGAGAATGGATTTGGGACTTTCATTAAAAGATGCCAAAGAATATGTTGATTCTTTGTAAAAAAAGCAGCCTCTTCTGTGGCTGCTTTTTTATAACTTTTCTATACATTTTTAAGTATTACTTTTAATTCATAAGTGTTTGTATTTAAAACAGTTAATAATGCTATTTGTTCTTCTTGAAGTGAAACTATTCTTTCAAAGGATTTCATAGCACTCATATACCTTTTATTTACTACAAAATTTACATAAGCTTTTGATTCAGCTCCTATGCTACCTATTACATAGTCTATTTCTTCAATTTCATCTTTAAGTTCTTTTGTCAATTTAGCTATTTTTATATAATCTGATTTACTCATATTTCTATCAACAGATTTGATTATACTTCTTAATTCTCTATTGATTTCTAAAATATTATTTTTTATATCCTTAGTAAGTTTAGCTGCTTGTACTGAATTATCAACAAATTCTTTTTTAAGCATTATTTGTTTCTTTACTAATCCTTCAGGCTTTAAAGTATTAGTACTATAACTTTGAGTACTAAAGTTTTGAACATTTGAATCTAATACTTCCTCAATCGCATCCTCTAGTCCATCATTATTTAAATTTTCTTGTTCTTCAATTACTTCATCAACTTCTTCTAGTACTTCCTCCATGTCCTTTAACATATTTTCTAGTTCAACTTTTAGTTCTTTTCTATCTAGTTCATCTACTTTTTCTGTTTCTGCAAATACTGCAAAGGAACTAAAAATTAATACTAAAGATAATGTTAATGCAAATAATCTTTTTGTCATAAAAGACACCCCCACATGGTTAATATATTTTATATACTTCTTATTACTAATATCGGAAAAAACTGGACAAACTTTAGCCCTTTTCATGGGCAATGTGTATAATATACTAATATGTGAGGAATGTCCTAGTAGCATCTAGTTCTCTGGTATTGTGAGCTCTAAATCTGATATAGGATAACTAACACATGGATGAATATATCCATATTTTTTATCTACTATCCTTCTACTATCATTATCCTTTCTTATATATACATCTCCAGATATAAGTTTAGAACGACAATATCCACATTCTCCACTTTTACAATGGGACGGGGCTTCTATTCCTGCTCTTTCTAAAGTTACCAATACAGTTTCATTAGCTTTTGCTGGAATAATCGTATGTCCCTTTCCAACATTAACTATTAAATCAAAGTTTCATCCTTTAATTCACAATATCCAAATAGAATATTTAAATTTTACTTGTAAACCTTTCTTAAATATAAAAAAGTCTGAAAACTTCAGACTTAAAATATAATATATTAAATATAAAAAATTCTATCTCTATACTTTTCTAATATTTTTTTATTAAATTCATCTCCTCCATCTACATTAGCACTATGAAATATAGGAGGAGATATCCCTTTATTTAAAAGTATTTGGGAAACTTCTACTACTATAGCATTACCTATAGCTGCTCCTGCTATAGTAGATGTAGGCCCAATTTTTTGATTAAATCCTTCTAATTTCATAGAAGCATCTTCAAAGTCCCCACAATTATCTATAACTAAATTTGCAACTTCAAATAATTTTTTATTGCTAGAATGTCTAGACAAAACCTTCTTAGAATACTCCATATTGGTAATAGCTATAACATAGGCCTTCTTATATCTAGATTCTAAAGCTATATCTACTATAACAGAATTTCTCCCTGATACAGAATGAATAATTATTATGTCTCCTTCTCTTAACGGACTTTCTCTAATTATTTCCCTACCAAACCCTTCTAATCTTTCTGCCTTAGAAGTCATAGTGACAGGTCTTGTATTTAACATAAGAGTTGGATTAAATATAGGGTTTATTAAAGCAAATCCTCCAGTCCTATAGAAAAGTTCTTCCACAACTATTCCTGCATGAGAAGCACCAAAGGCAAATATTCTATTACCATTTTCTACTCCATTAGCTATCTTTTCTGCAGCTAAATGTATATTATCCTGTTGGTTTTTTTGTATTTTTCCCAATACTTCTTTAGCATATTCTATATATTCATATCCATAGTTCTTCAACATTTTCACCCCTATCTACTTAAAAAATCTAGCAATACTTCCTGAAATAATGGACCATAACGAAAAATCATTTCCTCCAAATATTATTATCCAATCAGCTACAGTATTTTTTAAAAATGGTATGGAAAATCCAACTAAAAATATCATCAGTACTCCAGCTACTGCTGATCCAACAATAGCTCCTCTAAGTCCACCTGTTCCATTTCCAATAACTGCTGCTGTTCCTATTTCAAAAAAACATGTAATTGTAAGTGGTACTATAGCATATGGAAATAAAGTTGTTCTTCCTAAAAGAATAATAGTTATAACTGATGTAATCATAGATACTACAAAGCCTATTAATACAGCATTAGGTGCATAAGGGAATATGATTGGACAGTCTAGAGCTGGAATGGCATCTGGAATGATTTTATCAGAAATTCCTTTAAAAGCTGGTATTATCTCCCCTAACATCATTCTTACACCAGTCAATAATACAGTTAATCCTGCTCCAAAAAGTACTCCCTGAAGCAATGCATATACTACAAAGTTTTTATCTGTATTAAATACCCTAGGTGCTCTTCCACCTAGTATAATTCCTATAACTATATAAACTAAAAACATTACTAAAGAAGAAGTAATGGTTATTTCTCTTATGAAATCCCATTTCTCACTTATTTTTAAATCCTCTGTTGAACGTTCCCTATTTCCAAAAGCTTTTCCTAAAATACCTGAAACTATTGAAAGTATTCCAGTAGGATGACCTAATGTAAAAGAATCATCGCCTGTAACATTTTTGACAAAAGGTCTTAAAATTGCTGGAACAAGTATTATATATATTGAAACAAATATAGTGCTAAATAATAGTAGGTTTCCTCCTGTAAGCCCTGTTTCAACACCCACTGCTACAAATATAAAAGCAAACCAAAATAAATGGTGACCAGTTAAAAATATATTCTTAATCCTAGTATATCTAGCTACTATAACATTTAATAAAAAAGCAATTAACATGGAAATCCCTATTTGTGAACCATAATCAGATATAATTTTATCTGCTCCTATTGGTCTTAAGGCTGCTTCTCCAGTTATTCCATATAATATATTAAAACCATTGCTAAGAGGCAACATGGAACTAACTAATATATTTACACCTTGAGTCAATATAACTACACCTATAATAGTTTTTAATGTTCCCTCAATTATTTCTGAAGCTGATTTTCTTTGAAGTAATAGACCTATTAATGCAATTATGCCTAAAAATAGGGAAGCTTCTCTAAATATTTCATTTATCAAAAACATTACAAATCTCAAAACATCACTCCTTAAAACTATTTAGTACATCCCTAACAACTGGCAATCCATTTTCTACAATTTCTACCTTGTCAATAAAATTTTTAATTGCTACTACTGGAACATTTACCTTACTCCTAATATTTTTTTCAAGCTCTTTTGAAGTGAATATTATATCGCAGGGAGTTGAAGATGCACTTCCTACATCTGCAGTAAATACATCTGCCTTTATATTATTCTGCTTCAGTACCTCTTCTATTTTCATCTTTAAAATCATAGATGAACCGACTCCAAATCCACATACTGCTAAAATTTTTAATTTTTTAGACAAAAATATCCCTCCTATTTTCTATTTAAAATATAATATGCCTCTTCTATATCTTCAATATTTCTTAATCTTTCAATCTTTTTTTCATTATCTAAAATACCAACTAATTCTTGTAATGCTTCAAGATGATTTTCTTTTGATCTTGCACAGAAAGCGAATACCATGTCTACAGGGTCATTATCTTCACTTCCAAATTCTACAGGCTTTTCTAATGTAATTAAACTCATTCCATTCTTTAAAACTTCATTAGTAGGTCTTGCATGAGCAATAGCTATATGAGGAACTATGACAATATAAGGGCCTAAATCTTCTACGGCTTTTACCATATCTTCTATATATTCTTCATTTATATGTTCACTACTTAAAAGAAGATTTCCAGCTTCTCTTACAGCCCCTTTCCAGTCCTTTGCATAAACATTTAATTTAATATTTTCTTTTTCAATAATATCCCTATTGGACAAATTAATCACCTCATTAATTAAATAGAGCATTAAATATTTTTCCCTCTATTTACAATTTAATACCTTTAAAATAAATGATGATTAAATGAAAATATTCAGGGTATCTTACTCATACGAAGAATTGAGAGGTGATTTTCATGATTTCAAAAGAATTATTAAGAGAAAAGACTATTACATTCTTAGAATATATGGGAGTATATATTGATGATTTAGAAGATAATCAAAAACTAGAAGAATTTGCAAATATATTAGAAAATACAGAAGACTCTGCCGAAAAAACAAATGGATTAGTTTACAAATACAATGATGAGTACTTTTTGGTGATAAATTTTCTAGATGGAGATTACTTAGTAGCACCAGTAGAATACAATTCTTAATATAATTAAGCACAAATTAAGGGATGTATATATCATAGTTGCTGATATACTCATCCCTATTAAGTATAGTTTTATGAAAAAAAATTGTATAATATAGGTAATATAACAGGTACAATAAAAGTGAGAATAGTTCCAGTAATTAATGCTATCAATCCTAATTCTGGTCCAACAAACTTTGTTACTGGAACCAACATAGTATCCATATTACCAGCAGCCCCTCCTGCAATTGGACTTCCCTTACTTATTTTAATTAAAATTGGTAAAAATAAAACTGTAAAAAATTCTCTCATAACATTAACTATAAATCCATATGTTCCTATTTCAGCTCCATACATCTGTGTCATATATGCTCCTGTAACGCTATAATAGCTCATCCCACTAGAAGCTATCACTGAAATATGTAATGGTATTTTAAGTATAATTCCAGATAAAATACCTGCCATAATGCTCCCTGTAAAAATTGCAATAGAAAGAAAAATAATCTTCCATCCTAGCACTTTAATATAATTAAATATCCTGCGATTTGAACCTAGGCTAATACCTACACTAGTATAAAGAATCATCAAGAAAATAGTTAAAGCATAATCTAAAACAAATATAAGATTATTAGGTAGCATAGTACTACCAAAAATAACACCAACAATAATAGATATAGGCATAATCCAAATAAGTGGAGATATCTTCTTTTTCTCTTCCTGCAAAATATTGACCTCATCATTTACATTAATTTTTTCCGAGGATAATTTTCTACTAATTTCTTCTAGAGGTAATATTGTTTTTTCAATAAGAACAGTAAAAAAGGCACTGCAAGCTATAGCAAATAAAGAAATTATTACGCAATTTAATCCAATTGTTCCTAAGTTAGACATTATAGAATTATTAGTACCAACATTTGCACCTATAGTTATCATTAGCCCTATCAAAGCAATATTCACTACTAAATCTACAACTTTCAAAGTAGAATCTGACAAATTTTGAATTCCAACTATTAAACCTATTGTCAAACATAAAAATGGAAACCAAATCATATATTTTCTCACCTCCCTATTCATTAGCTGATAAATATATAGAATATTCTTAAATAAATTTATTACAGCCATTATAGCATACTAAAAATGAAAAAGTATATAGTCTAATTTAAATACTAAAGTAAAATTAGTTATAGTTTTATATATACTAAATGTAAATTATTTTATATAATGAAAAAATTAACAATATATATAGATAAATGATACAATAAATGAAAAAGGCAGAAAAATTTTTCTGCCTTTTTATTATTAAAAATATTAATTTAATTTACTCTTATCTATTTCTCTATCTACTAATGTATCTAGTTTGTCCTTCATATCCTTAAACAAAGGGAGTATTTCATCCGACAATATTTCTGGAAGAAAAGCTATATCATCAGTTTTGAATACTTCTCCAAAACCTTCCATTATGTCTTTTAGATAATATATATCCTTCGCATATAAATTCCACTTTTCATAACTTGTAACTATATATCTTAACTCATCACTCATATCTATTACATAAAAAGTATCTACAAGCCACCTGACACTTTCGAGCAACTTAACTAATTCGCTCCAAGACTCTTTATTAGGCTCTTTATAAAATTCATTTGCTAATAGTTCCACTTCTAAAACAGCCTCTCCTAAATACTCAATATTAGATATAAGTATATCTCTTGTCATATCCTTTATATTCTTAGTTATGACTTTTACTTCCTCTATGTTTTTGATATTTTGGGAAAAATAATCATAAAAGTCATCATGAACTTCATCTCCATCTACCTCAAAATGGCTCAATATATAGTTTGAAGTAGAAATAATATCTTTTACCTTTTCAAATATATCATCTATAGATTCTAAATTATTATCAAATTCTAGCACCTTATTCAATATATAAATTTTCATTAAATTACCTCCAAAATCATAAATTTCCCAATATAAAATGAACTTATCCTATGTAATCTTAAATACAGTAGCTAAATCCTTTAAATATTATCAAGTCTAGTATAATATATGTATTAGTTTTAAACAAGATATAAACTTGCATACTTAAGAGATAAACAATAAAAAGACAAGGAGAAGATTTATTCCTTGCCTTTTTATTATCTTAAAACTTTTTTCTTCCTAATATTATACCATATATCATTAATAATGAACCACTAATATAAAAACCTATACAATTATTATATCCTGTCCTTGGTAACTTATCTTGAGGCATTTCTAGCTTTATTGATTCTTTAGGATTCTTAGGTTCTTCTTTAATATTTGAACCTGTCAAATCTGTTATATTCTTTGTATCCTGTGGGTCCTTTGGGTTTATTGGAGTTTCTGATTCTTCAAGTTCAACTATTCTTTTTTCTACTTTAATAAGTTTATCAATATTCGATACTAAGATTTTTTGTTCTTCTGATAATTTTTCAAAAGCTAATCTTGCTCTTTCTACCTCTTCTTTGTGTTCTAATCTCAAATCTTTAATTTCAGGTAATTTATTAATTAAGTCTACTACATTTTGAATATCTTCAAACCCTATATTCAGCCATTCTCTTAATTCTTCAATCTTATCTTTAACATTCGTACTTATGAAGAATATAAAGAAGGAGAAGAAATAAAATTAGATGTCTCTAATGTAAAATATAATCCTGAAACTAGAAAATTTGAATTCCATTTTTCAGATACTATCTGTTCTATAATTTCATATATATACAAAAAAACACCTCCAAAGTTTCTAATTCCCACAATTTTAAACCCTATTTTTATATTTATCACTTACTCCAGTATATTAATTTTAATAAGTATATTTTTAAAAAAGTATAACTATAGTATCTTTTAGGGTAATAATATATTAAGTATAATAAGGAAGTTGGTGCTATGATAGATATAAGAGAATTCATTAAGACTAATATAGAAAATAATATGTTTAAAGGAGTTGTTATTGGTATTAGTGGAGGAATAGATTCCGCAGTAGTAGGAAAACTACTTGTAGATTCCATAGGTAGGGATAAAGTCTTTGGTCTAATAATGCCAGAAAGAGATTCCTCTCCAAATACAGTTTCTGATGCTATTTTAGTATGTGATTATCTAGGAATTAAATATGAGATTATTAACATTAGCGGAGTTCTCAGAAAAATAGGAGTTTATTCTCTTAAGCCTCCTGCTTTTCCCTTTCCAAGAATCATTCAAAAAAAATATTCTAGAAATATATGGACTAATGAGAAAAAACCATTTATCCAAGACCTAACTACCCAAGGAGACAAAAGCTTTTCAGAAAACTTAGCCTATTATAGAACAAAACCTAGGATTCGAGCTATAATATTATATTTTGAGGCAGAAAAAAGAAATTTTGCAGTAGCTGGCTGTACAAATAAAACTGAATATCTTACAGGCTTTTACACTAAATGGGGTGATGAAATCTGTGATATTGAACCAATAAGACATTTATATAAAACTGAAGTATTCGAACTAGCAGAAAAACTAAATATCCCACAAAAGATAATAAATAAAAAACCTAGCCCTGATATTGCCCCTGGAATTACAGATGAATTTGCATTGGAAATTGATTATAGTGAATTAGATAGGATATTAATAAAAATTGAAAATAAAGAAGATCTTTCCGATGAAAATGAAGACAGTGTAAGTAAAATAAAAGAAATGCTAGAAAACAGAAAATATAGAGAAACTAAACAATTACATCTGTAGTTAATCTTTTATAAGGTTAAATATGCTAATGTTAACCTTTAACTTTAAGGCTATTTTTATATACTTATTTACTTGAATCCCATTGAAAATACTTCTCTAGATAGATTTCTTACATCTTAAAGTTAAAGGTTAACTTGATAATTTCTTTAACCAAAAATATAGTTAATTACCATTCGACTGAAATATTTGAACTGTCTATAGAAGCTAAATCTTTACAACCTGTTAATATCATAGTTTGATATAATTCATTTTTCATATTGTCAAGAATTAAAGAAACTCCTTCTTCATATCCTCCAAAAGCTCCGATGATTATAGGTCTACCTATTAATACACCATCTGCTCCTAAAGACAACATCTTAAATACATCAACCCCAGAACGTACTCCACCATCTACTAGAATCATTATTTTTCCTTTTACAGCTTTGCTTATTTCAGGTAAAACCTTTGCAGTAGATTCAGCATGGTCTAATACCCTGCCTCCATGATTTGAAACTACTATAGCTTTTGCCCCTATTTCTACAGCTAATTCAGCCTCTTCAACTGTCATTATACCCTTAAGTATAAAAGGTAGATTAGTTGAGGAAACTAATTCCTTCAATTCTTCAACAGTTTTTGGTCCAACAGGTTGTCCTTTAAGTGCCATAGTTACTAACCCTGCTCCATCTATATCTACTCCTACGGCTATTGAATTTATACTTTCTGCTTTTTTTATATTTTCAATAATAGCTTGGTTTTCCCTTGGTTTAATAATAGGTACTCCCTTTCCCTCAACTTTTTTCAAAGCATTAAGTCCATCTTCATACATAGTTAAATCTGCTGAATCACCAATCATAGCAATAGTTCCTGATGATAAACTACCATTTACTACACTATCTATATATTCTCTTTCAGTTAAAGCACCTCCCATATTGAAAGCACTTCCTGTTATAGGTGCAGTTATTATAGGAAAATCTAGTTTTGAATCAAAGAATTCAAATTCTAGATTTGGATCTTTTGCATTATGAATAGTTTTTAATCTCAATTTAACTTTATTTAAATCATCTACATTATTTTTAAAGGTAGAGCCTGTCAATGAACCTCCCATACCTGGAACCTCTCCAGCACAAGCTACTCCATTACATACTGGACAAACTCTACAATAACCTTTCATTTTTTCTCTTGCTACAGATCTAATTTCCCTTAAATTCATAATAAACACTCCTTTCTCTTCCCAAATATTATATCAAATAGATTCCCTTATTTGTATATTTCTTCTGAAACTTCAATACATAAGAAATAGATTTGTGTTATTTTTTGAATACTAAAAATACCACTGGGTAAGTATAAAATAATTACTTCAATAATTGAGGAGGATAAAAATTTATGAAAAACTTTATTAAACAAACTAAAATAAGCTTTATTTTAATGGCAATACTATATATTATATTTGGTCTATTATTTATAGTTCGTCCAGACTTTACTAACAAGGCTATTATCATAGTTTTAGGTGCAATATTAAGTATATATGGAATTTCTAAGATACTTACATATGTTAAATCTGATGATGTTGAAAAAGTACAAAGTTTCCATCTTAGCACTGGTGTTATTATCTTATTAATAGGAATTTATCTTCTTATAAAGCCAAGAGTAATAGTTTCCATATTAGGTGCAATTCTAGGATTTTTCTTGTTTTTACATGGAGCACTGAACTTCCAGCATGCCTTTAATTTAAAGAATATGGATTATGAAAAATGGTGGATATCTGGAATTTTTGGAGTTATAGCTATTTGCTTTGGGTTTTATGGAATTATAAATCCTACCAGTATCTCTCCTGCATTTTCAATAATTATTGGTTTAGGTATGATAATAAGTGGATTAAGTGATATATTCATGATATATAAACTTTCATCTTATATAAAATAAATCCTTTCTTCCCCATGACTCTAATAAATATAGAATATGGGGAATTTAATTTTAAAATATTAATAAGAGTATTTTAAATATAGATATTTTCTATTAGATTTATTCTCATTTATATGGTAATCTATGGTAGAATAACATTACTTAGCAATATTTATTTGCAATAACTAAAATATAATAGTGAATGGAGAGATATAGATGAGAAATATTGTTAAACAAATGCCAATACCAATTGTTGGGCTTATGTTAGCTTTAGCAGCTACTGGAAATCTAGTAATGTCCTATGGTATTGTATATAGAAATATCTTTGGCATACTATCAGCAATTATTTTAGTTTTGATGCTAATGAAAATTATTAAATATCCAAAAGAAGTATTAAAAAGTTTAGATAATATTGTAGTTGCCAGCGTTTTCCCTGCCTTTACTATGGGAATAATGCTTTTATCTACGTATATAAGCGGATTTTCAACATCATTAGCATATAGCCTATGGATTATTGGACTAATATTTCATATTATATTAATTATTTATTTTACAAAAAAACATGTATTTAATTTTAATATCAAAAAAGTTTTTCCTAGCTGGTTCATAGTTTATGTTGGAATTGTAGCAGGAACTGTAACTGCTCCAGTATTCCATATGGAGAATATTGGACAAATCTTATTTTGGCTTGGCTTTATACTTTATTTAATATTACTGCCAATCACACTTAAGAGGGTTTTAAATATAAAAGAAATTCCAGAGCCAGCATTACCTACAATTGTAATTTTATCTGCACCTGCTAGTCTTTGTTTAACAGGATACATGAATTCATTTCCAAACAAAAACATATTTTTTGTTTACTTCTTATTAGCTTTATCACAATTTACCTTGCTATGTGTATTGCTTCAATTGCCTAAACTATTAAAACTACAATTCTATCCTAGCTACTCAGCTTTCACTTTTCCATTAGTTATTAGTGCAACTTCTATTAAATTAACAAATGCATTTTTAATTGACATAGAAAAACCCTTATCAATACTTAAGTATATTATAAAATTTGAAGAAATAGTAGCAGTTGGAATGACAATTTACGTATTGTATAAATATATAAAATTCCTATTTACTGAAGCTGAAACAGTCAAATAGTAGAATGCCACCAATTTAGTTGGTGGCATTTTATTATTTAATTTTAACTTGTCCATCTTCTATTAATTTTTCAGCAACCCATTCTGCAACTTTTCCAGTGATCTCTATACAATGCCTTTTTCTCTCAGGGCTTTGAAAATTATCTCCTGCCCACTGTCTAGTCATAACTCTACAACAAGTTGAACCATATTCTTCTTTAATAAAATCATGTAGTTCTGCCGCTATTGGAAACATTTTTTCATTCATATCTTCACCATGAATTCTACCATATACCATACCAAGGGCCATTTGTCCACCACTTACTGCTCCACATAAACATCCAGATTTCCCCATACCTATTGGAAATCCTGATGCCATTTTTACAATATCATCATTATAAGGTTTGCCAAGTAGACCATTTATAGTATGTGCTACTGCTTCTGAACAGAAAAACTCTCCTCTTTCAAAATATCCTTCAGCCTCTTCTTTAACTGATTTTAACAATTCTTCTTTTGTCATAAATATATCCCCCTAATATTTATTCATACTAATCTTACAATAATATATTAGTTAAGACAAATTGATATTATCTATAATAATATTATTAGTATAGATAAATATAATTAATCGTTAATATAAAAATATTAGAGATATCTTAAATAATTTATAAGCTTTTATTTATTCAACTAGCATATTAGGTATTGAAAAATATCCTTCTCTTCCAAATATTATATTCTCTCTGCTTATTCTAGTGTAAACTCCTGAAAATTTTTCATTATACATATATACTCCTATATTGAGTTTAAAATCTCGAACTTTTAGCTCGCCATTCTCAAATTGTACAAAGGGTCTGGTGAAAGGGTCAATGAATTCTTGAAATAAATAGTTTTCATTCCAACACTCAACTAATATATCCTTCCATTCCTCTTTAGAAAAATCTCTACCTGCATTAACTCCTTGAGATGCAAAAGAATCTATAGGTTTTATTATATATTTATCTTTATTACTTAAAACTTCTTTAAATATCTTTTCATCTCCACCAAATTCTTTTGTAATAGGAATATGCTCCTTTATAAGCTTCCTTTCTTCTTCTGACAGAAATTTTAAAGTATCTTCATCATGGAGTATTTTGAATATAATTTTATTGTGCATTATTTGAGATCTAAGAGAGCCTATGACACAAACAGCTCCATTTTTATAAGCCTTTATTAAATCGGGTATTTCATTAGATTTTTCTATAAATTCCACAGTAACTATCCTTCTATATATAAGATCTATTCTCATATCTTCATAATATAATTCCCCATCTTTATATCTTAAATCCCTTGGATCTACAATCACTGCATTATATCCCTTTTCAATATAGGCTTTTTTAAAAGTTTCAAATTCAGCTGTTATTCCAGTTTCCTTAAAATCTACAATAGCTATATTAGGCTTATCAACTTTTTTATAATATCTACTATAGGTCTTTAAACTTTCCTCTACCCAAGTATTAATCAATTCAAAATAAGAAATATTATACCTTTTTCTCATTATGTCCATAGATTCAGTTTCCAATAATATTCTTGAAAATATGTTGTCCTCATTCATACCTGAGGTACCATCTGTATTTACCTCTATGAATTTAAATTTATCTTCCCCACCATAAAAAAGATCAAATCTCCCTATAGGAATATTCACATCATATCCTGGATCTACCAATATAAGTTCTTCTAATAGTTTAGGATATTTGAATTTTTTCCTATATTCAGGGGATTTTATATATTTTTCTGTAACTTTATTGGTAATAGACATTAGAGTTTTTCCTATATTACTAAAAGTTTCAATATCATTCTTGGTAAAAAACATAGGTTGATATAAAAAAGGGATAGGTTTGCCCTTATATCTTGCATTGGAATTTGCCACCTCTTCTACTTTTTTCTTATAATCTTCATAATACCTTTCAGGATTTTCTTTAATTATATCAATATATTCTCTTGTTAAACTTAGTCCATCCACATTAATTCACCTCAAATAAATAGTTTAATATATATTTACCCAATAATATATATATAAAGTATTTTTTATAATTTTAATAAATTAGCTTTGTAATCTTTAAATCCACAGAAATCTTCTCTGTAAAATTCTCCAACAACTTTAAATCCTAATTTCAGATGAAAAGATAAGGAGGCCCTATTTTCTTCTGGAGCTGTATTTACAAACACTAATATACCTTTTTCTTTATAACTATTCTTTAGAAATTTATAAAGTTCCTTTCCAATATATTGTCCTTGGAATTCTTCCTTAACAGCTATCTGTTCAGAATATATGCAATTTTCAATACTACCTATTAACTCAGTATACTTTAGCATGTCTTTAGGATATTCAGTACTAAACCATAAAAAACCTACAATATTTTTATCAATTCTAGCAACTATAAATTTTTCAATATTATTTTTTATAAATTCTTTAGGAATAATCCTTAATAGGACTCCCTTTTCTTTATTTTTAGCATATTCAATATTAAGTTCTTTTGAAATATTATGAATAGATATATAATCTTCTTTTTTAGCCAATTCTATAATCACTATTTCTCACCTCCCATACTATTTTTAAGAAATAGAAATATATTTACGCTTACAACATTGTTTGAGTTGTAAAAATCTTTCCTTATTTTATCTTCTATATTGAAACTTTTAATCACTTCAAATCCTGAAAATATATCCTTAATCTTTGTAGTAAAGGCACTTAAACTATTAGAGTATTCTCTTTTTCTTCTTCCCATTTCTTTTTGAAATACTATAGGAATAAAAATAGGGATAAACCCTATTATAAATGCTGCAATAGCTATGTATATATTTAGTCTAAAAATTGAATAAGTTCCTAAAACAAATAATGATATATATTGAAAACTATCTAAAATATTCAAAAAATAATCTTACTCAATTAAATTTGTATCATTATTTATAGTTGAAATATAATCAGCACTATTTTGAGCATTAAAAGAAGCCATATCTTTAGACATAATATTATCAAATATATCTCCCTTTAAACAATACATAGATTCTTTTATAAATATACCTCTAAAAATCCTAACTAAATATGACAATATAGCTTCAGCTGTCATGACCCCTATCCCAATATATATAATTCTTTTAAATCCAAATCCATTTCCACTAACGCTAACATCTACAATTTTTCCAAGAATAAAGGCAAAAAATATTTGTATAATAGAAAAAAGTATTGCAAATAACAAATTAAGAAATAAAAGCCCCTTTAATCTAAAAAGATATTTTTTCATTCTCATCCCCCTATAAAATTAATTTTATATTTAATTCTTTAAATAAAAAATATCATAATATATTAAAATAATCAATTAACTTATTAATAATTGTAATAAATTCATTAATATTTTTATGTACCACTACATAAGAAAGTTTCCCTTAATTATAGTTTATATTATTATCAAAGGATATATAAGTATTGTATAGATATTTTCTATACAATTGATAACCATTATAGGTTTTATCTATACAGGAGGTGTTTTTATGCCAGAGGAATTTAAAGCAGGATGTCAGAGACCAAAAATTGAAAAAGAAGAAGTAAAAGAAAGTAAGGTAGAAGAAAATCAAATTATAAAGGAGGATAATTTTAATATGATTAAAGTAGGAAAACCTGCACCAGATTTTACTATACCAGCCTTTCATCAAGGAAAATTTGTTGACTTAAGTCTTTCAGAATTTAAAGGGAAATGGGTTTTATTATGTTTCTATCCAGGGGATTTCACTTTTGTCTGAGCTACTGAAGTTTAAGCAGTTGCTGACAAATATGAAGAATTGCAAAAATTAGGAATAGAAGTTATATCTATTAGTGTAGATAGTGTATTTGTTCACAAAATGTGGAATGAACATGAATTATCTAAGATAGTAAATGGAAATATTCCATTCCCTATGGGTTCTGACCAAGATGGAACAGTAGGAAAGAAATATGGAATTTATGATGAAGATAGTGGAGTGGAAACAAGAGGTAGGTTTATAATAGATCCTGATGGAATAGTTCAAGGATTTGAAGTACTTACTCCCCCAGTTGGTAGAAATATAAATGAAACAATAAGACAAATCAAAGCTTTTCAATTAGTAAGAGAATCTAAGGGCAGTGAAGTTACTCCAGCTGGTTGGAAGCCAGGCAAAACAACATTGAAACCTAATCCAGAATTAGTAGGTAATGTATGGAAAGAATGGACTGTAGATGAAGTAGATAAATAATAGAAAGTATTACCAAGCAGCCTTAGCCATAAAATATTGACTGAGGCTGCTTTAATTATACTATTTTTTCTTATCACCTTTAAAAAATAGATATTATACAGCCAATAGGGTTAAAAAATTTAATATAGTTAATACAGCAGCTCTCCAATCATTAATAGCAATTACTGCTTTAATTGAAAAATTAAGTATCTATAGTGGGTAACTGAAACCTCTTTACTAAATCTAATTTCATAACTAAATCTAATTTCATAGCAATATATGTTAACATGCATCTTATATTAAATATCTTAAAAATTCAATGATATATTATTAAATTACTAAAATAAAATATTATAAAAAAATAATGTGCCAAACAAAACCTCCCAATGGCACATTATTTTTTAATTATCATTTAACTAACTTTTTTTTGCAAATGAGGAACTAAGGATTATACTAGTAAATATGGTATTTTTCTTTTGTTTTTTTAAATTGTAAAGACTCCTCTTTCCACTTTTTTATTAATTCGTCTACTAGATCATCTTTACCTAAACTTTTTCTTATATCATTGGATCCAGATAAATAATCAATAAAATAATGCATATCTCTTTTAAATGGTTTTATATATTCAAAATTTCCTTTATCCATCTTTTTTATTTCATTAAGCAAGTATAAACTAATTTCTACACTTTTTACTTTTGTTTTATCTAAAATATGAATCTGAACTCCCTCACATACTTCATCTTTATATTTTGAAAAAGTTGGTGTAAAATATATTGGCCTAAATTTAACACCAGGTATATCTTTTTCTTCTAATCTATTTGCCAATTCATAACCATTTATCCAAGGTGCACCAACTATTTCAAAGGGATTAGTAGTTCCCCTTCCTTCTGAAATATTAGTCCCTTCAAACAAACAAGTACCAGTATATAATAAAGCATTTTCTAAGCTTGGGATATTAGGTGAAGGGTTAAACCAATATAAATCAGTATCATCATGATACATATCCCTTTTCCAACCAGTGATTTTTATTACTTCTAGATTGCATCCTATTTCAAACTCCTCATTAATAAGACATGCTAATTCACCAATAGTTAATCCATATCTTATAGGTATAGGATATAGACCTACAAAAGATTTATATTTAGTATCTAGTATATTACCTTCTACATTTTCTCCACCTAGTATGTTAACTCTATCAAGAACTATAAAATCTTTATTGTTTTCTTTACATGCTTCCATACAGTATGCCATTGTATATAAATAAGTATAATATCTTGAACCAACATCCCCTACATCAAATACTAATACATCTATCTCATTAAGCATTTCACTTGAGGGTTTTCTATATTTTCCGTATAAACTATATACCATTATATTGGTTTTTTCATCTCTATAATGGTCAAGTTTTTCGCCTGCTTGTAAATTACCTCTTATTCCATGTTCTGGGGAGTACAATACTTTTAAATCAAAGTTTTGATTGAATATATCAATTGTATAGTTGAAATTCTTATCTATACCACTTTGATTAGTTACAAGCCCAACTCTTCTTCCTTTTACAACCTTTTTTATATTGTCTACCCTATCTATACCATTTCTTATAACTATAGACATTATTCCCTCCTAATTTAGCTTAAAACTCTTTAATAAAACATTATATTATGCCACTTCTTTTTGCTGTTCTTCTTCCAATAATTTCTTTTCATAAGCTTTAAAGAATGGATAATATACAGCCAATAGTATTAAAAAATTTAATATAGCCAATACAGCAGCTCGCCAATCATTGGTAGCAATTACTGCTTTAATTGGAGAAGGAAGTGTCCATGGCGCCATAACCGAAACTTTACTTACTAAATTTAATTTCATAGCAATATATGTTGTAGTAGCAGTAATTGCAGGTCCTACAATAAATGGTATGGCTAGTATAGGATTAAGAATTATTGGAGCACCAAATATTATTGGCTCATTAATATTAAATAGTCCTGGAACAAGTGAAAACTTTCCAACTTGTTTTAAGTATGCTGACTTTGACAATAAAAATAGTACACAAAGTGCTAAAGTACCACCAGAACCACCTATCCACATAAATAAATCATAGAAACCTTCAGTACCAATATTTGGTGCAACTCCACCATTAGCAACAATTTGCATATTTTCTTCTAAAAGTACTAGCCAAATCGGTCTTAATAAAGAACCAATAACAGAAACTCCGTGTACCCCTGCTGCCCAAAGCAAAGTAATTAATAAAGTTGGTATGAGAATACCAATGTAAGTATTTCCTGCAATTTTTACTAATGGACTAAATAATTTCATAAGTGCATTATTAATATCAAAACCTAACATAACTCTGATTGCCCAAATTATTATAATAATAACACTAGCAGGTATTAAAGCTTCAAAAGATCTTGCAACAGAAGCCGGTACCTGCTCAGGCATCCTTATTGTTATATTCTTAGTTTTACAAAATCTTAGAATTTCTACTGCTAATATCATTGTTAATATAGCTGTAAACATTCCTGCACCACCAAGATACTCCATAGGAATTATCCAACCTAACTCAGTATTTGTGGCTTTATCAACTACGTTTAATGGGATATTTGTCATTAAGAAGGCAGCCATTGAAAGAACTCCTCCACTTATACCATCTAAATCATAAGATTTAGCCAAGCTATATCCCATACCATAGGATGCATAGAGAGCCATTAATCCAACAGTAATTCTAAAAGGCAAAACTATATCTCCTAAACGTGGCTCAATAAATGCTTCCCAACTCTTAATTGGAAGATTTACAATTACTAAGAAAAAAGAGCCTACAATAATTAAGGAAAGTGTTGAAATAATACCATCTCTAATAGCTCTTAAATGTCTTTGTTCAGCAAGTGTTGCCATTGGTGGCATTAACTTTTCTTCTATCCACTTCATAAACTTTTCCATATTTTCATCTCCTTTTTACTCAATTAAATATATAAACTATCATCCATCTATATTTTTAAAACTACTTTTCGTGTTTTTTAATTAATTCATTTAACACCTTTGGAGCACCAATTGGTGTATATCCCATTGGTGGAATCAATTCTACTGGTACATCATGTTTTGCAGCAACTTCTTTAAAATAATCTAATCTGTGTTTAACCTGTGGTGCTACTATTAATAAATCATAATTTACATTTTCCATTTCCTCCATAATCTGAGTTGTCCCTATTGCTTCTATTTCTAAAGGGAAATCTTGCTTTTTTGCCTCTTCTGATATCGCCTTAACTACTATAGTTGAAGACATTCCTCCAGAACAAACCATTAATACCTTCATATTAACACCTTCCTTTTTTATTTTTTATAATATAACCTACTAAACTTTCCTCCTTCATAACTATATTGAGCACATTAATACAAAATCTTAGTTTTAATTATTATCTTACCTATTTAATTGCAAAAATTTTTTCACCTTCAACTACTTGAGTATTTTCTTCTTCAATTGAAGATACTTTATAAAATCCATTACCTTTCCTTATATTCTTAATAAATTTATTAATACTCTCTTCTTCTCCTTGAACCTCTATTATGACAGTATTGTCACTCCCTTTCTTTGCAAAGCCTGTTAAATTAAATAAAGAAGATTGCATCTGTGCATGATATCGTATTCCTCCTTCAGACACTTCTCCATTAATAGTTAATATTTTCCTTATCATATTCAAAACCTCCTATTCAATCTTTATTTCCTTTTAATTTCACTATGATTTTCAATATATGTAGAATAATTTATTACCCCTTTAATCTCTTTCTTCTCTACAAACAGCCTCGTAGTTTCAAAAAATAAAACAGTACAAAAAATAAATAATAAAATTAAAATAATAAAGACTATTTTTGGCATATTTGAAAAAATTAATTTCGGAATAATGATTATAAAAGGAGAGGCAAAGGCTAAAATCCATCTATTGAGCTTTATTTTCTTATCATGATACAAATAATTTGCTAATTTTACTGGTATTAGTATAACTAAGCTAGCTATAATTATATAAAAGAACCATAATAATATATTTAGTGGCATTGTACTCCTCCTTATTTTTAATATAATCTAATACTAAAAACATATAAAATATTTTTGTGTACCAATTATTTTATATTCTTTACTTTAAATTCAAGATTTAAATTCATAATACATTTTTTAATTGTAACTATTTCACTACATTAATTATAGTTTCATTATCATAATTATAATATATATGTAACATTTTTTCAAATTTTTATATGATTTATGAAAAAAATATTCATAACAAAAATACCACTGGGACTTTTTGTATTCTAAATATAGAAAATTCAAAATCTCAGTGGCATATAAAAAGCTCTACTTAAAAGTAGAGCCTAATGCATAAACCTTATAGCTTTTAATCTTTTTTACCTTTACTCATTATTTCTTTTAATTCATCTAAACTTATATGTATCTCTGATGCTTTTTTATTTTCTTTCTCTATATTTTCATATAATTCCTTTCTTATAATATCTATATTTTTAGGAGCTTCTATTCCTAGTTTTACTTTCCCATCACTTATTTCTAATACTTTTATTTCTACATTGTCCCCTATAATAATACTTTCATCTTTTTTTCTAGTAAGGATTAGCATATTAAGCCCCCTGACTATTTAATTCTTTTTTAAATATATAATGTTTCGTAGAGTATCTACTGTCATCCAATGCTATTTGCTTTCCTAATCTTTCTTTTACATTTATAACTATAGGCCCTGAAAGATTTGTAGTCATTTCTTCTATATTTTCTGGCACTACTACTATAGTATATAGGGCTATGTCTTTTTCATCTTCTATCTTAAGTATTTCTATGGCTGATTCTGGTAATACTATATCATAATCAAATTTCACTAAAAAAGGATTTATAACTACAAAGGCTAAATCTGAATTATCCACTGATTGAAGCCATTGGAAAGGATTTTCTTCATCCGGATTGTTTATAAGTACATATTTTTTTCCATCTTCAAAGCCTGGAATACCATTAGGAAATTCAATAATACTTTCCTCATCTATTTCAATTTTTCCAAAGTTCCTAGTGTTTAACTTCACCATTTTCCCTCCTTAAAGATAATTTTAATTTTATTTTAAGTTATCAAAACTTAACAAGGGACATCCCCATGTCCCCTGTCAATTAAAGTCCCATATTTATATAACTACCAAGTTCATTTCCCTTTTTATAATTCAATACCGACTCTTTATAAAAATTTAATTTTCCCATTTCCCATTCCAAATTTAAATGTCCTTTTACATCTATCTTTGGTCTACTCTTTGGAATTATATCTATATTCCAATCTTTATTTTCCATAGCATTGTCAAAAGCAATTTCTGGTATGGCATCTGGCATCCTATTTTCTATTCTTGCCATTCTATTGCCTTCAGATACTATTTTATCTACTCCTGCTAAAAATTGAGATCTAGCATATTCAACAAACTCCCTAGATAAATCAGTATTATTTTTAAGCCCAGCCTCAGCAAAACATTCATATTGATCTACTATCACTTTTGGAAGTTCCCTATCTATATAAACTTTTGGATAAGTAGTTTGCATATTTAAAGGTGTGATTCCATTCAATGTAAAATCACCTCACTTTTATCTTAAAAAGTCTACCAGACTAGGTTGAATAATATTCATTCCTACTGCTAAACTTGCTCTATAAACATTCTCTTCAGATTTAAGTCTTATAGAAGCTTCTGCCATATCTATGTCTTCATTATTAGATAAAAGTTCTTTAGTATTTAAAACTTGAGAGTCTAATTTATCTTTAGTAAGTTCTAGTCTTTTCATCTTAGCACCTATTTCAGCTCTTACAGATAAAGTTTGATCCATAGATTGTTTAATTCTTCCTATTGTTTTATCTATTTCGCCTTTATTATTTTCTGGATCTTCTAATGCTGCTTCAAACTGATCAAAAACAGCTATGAGATAACTTTTATCTGAAATAGATACATCACTTTCATAATCTGGATCTATTAAATTTCCATCATTATCATATTTACCTATACCAAAAACTTTACCACCTAATGTATTTACCTGTACTCTTTCAGAAACTCCTATATTATATTCAAATATTTCTTTTTTACTATCTTCACTTAAATCATTCATTCTTAAATCTACAATATAGTTTCCATCTTCATCAAATAATTTTTTATCTGTTTTATACCCAGTAAATATATGTCTACCTGCATAGGTACTATTCCCAATTTCTATTAAATGTTTTTTAAGCTGTCTTACTTCTTCCCTTGTCTTATCTAAATCTTCTTTTGAATAGGTTTCATTAGACATTTGTACTGCTAAGTCATTTGCTCTATCTAGTACACTTCCTATTCCCACAAGTGCCGATTCTGTTTCATTTAGCCAAGCTTCTGCATCTTCTACATTTCTTTTATATTGATTTATTTTAGAGAGATCAGTATTTAATTTAAGACTCTTACTTGCTCCTATTGGGTCATCTGAAGGAACTAAAAATTTTCTTTTACTAGCTATTTGTTGATTTATCTTATCCATTCTTCCTAAATTTTGATTCAAATTATATAATAAATTGCCAACTATCATATTATTAGTAACACGCATAGATTTTCCCCTTTCAATTAAAAAATTTTATCTTCCTACTAGCCCTAACCTATTTATAGTTACATCAAGTATTGTATCAAAAGTAGTTATCATTTTAGCTGCTGATACATATGCATGTTGGAATTTAACTAAATTACTTATTTCTTCATCTATAGATACTCCTGATTCTGATTGCCTTCTTCTAACTATATTTTTCATAACTATTGTCTGAGTACCTTCCATCCTATTCGCTTGCATGCTATCTACCGCCATGCTAGATAAAATAGAGCTAACAAAGTCATCTGGAGTACCTTTAGACATGCCTTCTGGGAAAAAATCTTTATCTTCCCTTAAATCTATTATCTTATGTAGATTTTTATTGTCTTCTACTCCACCATCTTCTCCTGCAGCAGCTA
This sequence comes from Anaerosalibacter massiliensis, assembly GCF_024623155.1. Classification (NCBI taxonomy): domain Bacteria; kingdom Bacillati; phylum Bacillota; class Tissierellia; order Tissierellales; family Sporanaerobacteraceae; genus Anaerosalibacter; species Anaerosalibacter massiliensis. The sequence goes on along the minus strand of NZ_JANJZL010000008.1, from coordinate 58,797 downwards.
TTTTCCTTACATCTTCAATAATATCCTTATGTATATTAATAGTTGAGGCTGGATTTTTTTCATCATAGTCGAAAAAATTAATATTAGTACTCCCATCTAGCCCATAGCCAAGTCTATGTTGCTCATTTATTTTTTCCGCAAATCCCTTAGCAAACTCATCTAGTTTCTTTTGATAATAAGGAATTCCTCTATAGCTTCCATTTTCTCCATCACCATCAACTAAATCTATAAGGCCCTTTAATTCACCTGATTTTAAATTCACTTTATTACCATTAGCCCATTTTAATACCTTAGGGCTATTAATATTATTTTCATCTTCAGGTACATATTTCATAGTAGTCATATAATCATGATCTACAAAAGTTATACCATTTATAGTTACTTTATATTTTCCACTGTCAGATTCATTTACCTTTACATTTACAATTTTTGATAATTCATCTATTAATAATTCTCTTTCATCTCTTAAATCATTAGCAGCCCTTCCATGAATTTCCAAAGAATGTATTTGTTTATTTAATGAAACTAATTGCTCTCCTATATCATTTACTTGTTTTATCTTTGTTTCTATTATAAATTCAGTTTCTTTTTTTAAATTACTAAGTCTTTTTGCTGTTTCATTAATATGCTTAGTAAGGGCTATACCACTTTCCTTTACAGGTTGTCTATAAGAATCCTCTGATGGATTATTAGAAAGATTATCTAACGATTCAAAAAAATCATCTATATACTTTCCAAAACCACTATCTGAAGGTTCGCTAAAGAGCTTTTCTATTTCCATTAATGTATCCTTTTTAATTCCCCATTCTCCCATTGGGGCAGATTCATTCCAGTATTTAAGATTTATATAAGAATTTCTTACCCGTTCTATATCATAAATTTCTGTACCTGTTCCTAGAAAACCTACTCCTGAAATATTGAAAGGATCAGTAGCTCTTTGTTTAACAATTTGTCTTGAATATCCTTCTGTATTTATATTATTTAAATTATGATTTGTTACATATAAGCCTCTTTGACTAGCAATAAGGCCTTTAACTGCTGAATTAAAACCATACATATTTTGCTCAGTCCCTTCATAAAAAATTTATAATTAGCATAAACCTTTATCTTCCCATTCTATTTATAATATTATCTATCATTTCATCAATAGCATTTATTACTCTTGAATTAGCTATATATGAATGTTGATATCTAAGCATATCTGCCATTTCTTCATCAAGGGATACTCCTGAAACAGCTTGTCGTCTTTCATCTATTTCTTTTAATAATTTTCCTTGAATATCTAAGGAATTATTAGCTGACTCTCCTTTTATAGCAATATCAGAGATTAAGCTTCTATAATATTCTTCAAAAGTCATATTATTTAAAATCTTTTTATCTCTTAAATTTAATATTTCTTCAGCTATTTCACCATCTTCTGAAATTCCAGATTTAGAAACCGCTATTTCGTTGAAATTTGAAAGTTTTGGATTTATTCTTATATTTGAAGAATTAATTTCATCACCATCATCACTAATAAAAAAATCTATTTCCATATTTTCACCATCAAGATTATAGCCTTTCCTATGCAATTTATTAATTTCATTAGCCATAGTTTTTACTAATTTATCTAAATCACTCCTATAATCTTCTACTAAATTATCCCTAGCATTTATACATCCAGATAAGCTACCTTTTTCATCTAGTTCTATATATTCACCTGTATCTGACCAACAAATATATATATAACCTTTATTAGGTTTGTTCTCTCCTTCTTTGTTATTTGGCCTAACTGTTGTAGTATCTATATAATTTACATATTCTCCATTAACCAAATCCCTACCTTCAAGCGAAACTACTAATTCACCTGTATTTTTTTCATAACTATTTATAGGTATAATATTTGATAGCTCATCTAATAATTGATTCCTCATGTCTCTATAATCATTTGCCTTAATATTTGAATTTCCACCTTCAGCAAATCTTATCTTACTATTTAAATCTGCTATTTTCGTAAGGGATTTGTTTATTTCATTCACTTCCTTCGTTATTTCCTCATTTAAACTAGACTGAAGATTATCTAATTGAGTATCTATATGATTTACCGTTTCAGTAAAAGCTACTCCACTTTCATGCAGTAGCCCTCTCATTGTAAGACTACCTGATTTTTTAGATACTTCATTCCATCCATCCCAAAAATCATTCATGACCTTTTGAAGTCCACTATTAGGCACTTCATTAAATATTATTTCTACTTCATTTAAGATACTGCTAGTAGCATCCCAATAACCATACTTTTCTAATTCATATCTATAGCTAAAGTCTAAAAATTCATTTCTAATCTGTCTTATTTCTTCTACATGAACTCCCGTACCTTTTTCAAGACCATACCCTATACTAGTATAACTATTTGTAGCATGAATAGTATTTTGTCTTGTGTAGTGAGGGCTGTTCACATTAGATATATTGTGAGATACTGTGTCTAATGATTTTTTATTTGCATCAATTCCTGATATAGATATATATAATCCTCCAAAAGACATTTTTACACCTGCCTATCAAAAAAATTATTTTTAGAACTTGTTTTCTTATTTTCATTTCCATAAATATAAGGGGTTGTAGCATTGGTCATTAAATTCAAATTGAACTCTATCCACTCTAATGAATCTTTAATAAGAAAATTGTTTGTCTTGTTTTTTTCATCTATAGATATTAATATATTACAAAGTTTCTCTCTCAATATTTCTATATCTTTTTTTTCTCCTGGCATCTCAGATATTATAGTAGAAAGAGGCATTTCTTTTGTAATACCCCAACTATCTAAAAGATGTTCTCTTTCCAATTCTAAGGAAGCTATTTTATCTATCAATCTCTCTTCCTTAGTTATCATTTCATTTAATCTATCTACATCATTATCTATAATTAGCTCTGTCTTTTCAACTACAACTCTATCTAAGTTTATAAGAAGATCTAATTGTTTTTCTAATATCCTCATAAGTTCTTCTTTAAAAGTGACCACCCAATCACCCCATTTTATATTCTTTTGTCAAAATTTATTCTTTCAATTATTCTATCTACAATATTTTCTCCATCTATTTTATAGTTTCCAGTTTTAATTTCATTTCCTATTTTTTTTACTTTATTCTCTCTAATTTCTGGCAGTTCTTTAATTTTAATAAATGCTGATTGATATTCTACTGCCTTAGATGATAAATCTAGTTCATCTTTTCTACATTTGTTTCCATTTAGTTTTACTTTCCTAGCACTATTATTTTTATATATTTGAAATACTTTATCTACCCTATTTACATTCATAAAAACACCCCATTTCTTTCCCATCTCAATTATATTATCGGAAATAACAAGGTGTTTCTTTAGACCTTTATTCAATTTTACCATTTTTATACCTTTCTTTTATTCTCATCCTTTCTTTCATATCCCCACTTCCTAATTCAGATGGATCTTTCCTTTGGCCTATAGCTTGTTTAAATTCTCTGTCCATTTGTCCAATACATTTATTACAAAATCTACCTGTTTTTATAGATTTTCCACATCTTTCACAAAAAAGTATTGAATTATGTTCATTTTTTATTTCTAGTCTTCCTTCTTTCAAAAAGTCTATTATCTTTCTTGCTGACACTTCTGTTTCTTCAGATACTTCAGATATATTTGCAGAAGGATTTTCTTCTATATATTTTTTTACCTTTTGAAAATCTTCCTCTTCCTTTTTTCTACATCTAGGACATATATTAAAATTATCATATATATAAATATTGCCACAACGTCTACAATTTCTTACATCCATAAAAAATCCCTCCTATAATTTCATTCCAGATGTTATAGATAAGGCGTATACTTTTCTCCCCTTTCCTTCTTGTAAAAGAACCTTAGCACATTCACTTACAGTTGAGCCTGTAGTAATAATATCGTCTATAATAAGTATTTCTTTATCCATAAATTCAATACTATCTTTAATTTTAAATACTCCTTCTATATTTCTAATTCTATCATGTCTGTTTAATTTGTTCTGAGGTTTTGTCCACTTAATTCTTATTAAATTATTTTTAGATATTGGTATATCTAGTTTCTTTGATAAATACCCTGCTATTAGCTCTGATTGATTATATCCTCTAATAGCCTTCCTTCTTCTATGTATAGGTACATAGGTTATTATATCTATATCTTTCATAATATTTTTTTCATATATAGTTTGAAGTAGTATCTCTCCTAAAGGTTTATATAAATATCCATAGTTCTCATATTTATATAGATATATTTTTTCTTTTATAAATTCATTATAAAAAAGTGAATAAATTGTTTTTTCTAAATATGACAGATCGATTTCCCTATTTAAATATTCAATATTATTTCTACAATAGGAACAAATATATCTATCTACATCATCTGTTTCAACATTACAAAGTAAACAAACTCCCCCTTCAGGAAACAATAACTCATTTATACCTTTAAAAAAGTTCATAAAAACCTCCTAAAAATAGGTCAATATTCTTTTCATTCTAAAATCTAATCCAGAATATCTCTTTGTAATCCTATTGTTTTGAATCATAATAGAAAGATACCTTTCCTCACCTACAAGTACTACTAATTCTTTTGCCCTAGTAATTGCTGTATATAAGAGATTCCTAGTAAGAAGCATAGGAGGCCCACTAGATATAGGTATAATAACTACTGGAAATTCGCTCCCTTGACTTTTGTGGACTGTTGTTGCATAAGCTAGCTTTAATTCATCTAATTGACCAAAATCATATTCTACTTCCTTTTCATCATCAAAAAGTACTTTAAGTATTTCAGCATCATTATCTATGTCTACTATAAATCCAAAATCCCCATTATACACTCCTTCACCTTTTTCCTTAACTACTCCATTTTCTATAATCTCCCATTCAGTAGTATAATTATTTTTTATTTGCATTATTTTATCTCCTACTCTAAATATTTCATCTCCTATTTTCTTTTCACTTTTCCCATATCCTTTAGGATTTAGTATTTCTTGAAGATGTTTATTTAATGAATTTGTACCTATATCTCCTTTTTTCATGGGAGTTAATACTTGAATGTCTTTTAGAGAATCATAGCCATTAAAATTTGGAAGCCTTCTATTACAAAGTCCTAATATAGTTTCAACTACTTCTTTTGGATTGTATTTAGGTATGAAATAAAAATCTTTTCCCTTTACATTTAAAGAAGGAAACTCTCCTTTATTTATTTTATGGGCATTGACTACTATCATACTTTCTTCTGCTTGTCTAAATATCTCATCTAATTTTACTACCTTAACTACTCCACTTTTTATAATATCCTTTAATACATTTCCTGGACCTACTGAAGGAAGCTGATCTATATCACCTATAAATATAACTCTGGTTCCTGGCATTATAGCTTTAAGTAGATTGTTCATAAGAATTATATCTACCATAGAAGCTTCATCTATTATAACTACATCTACATCTAATGGATTGCCCTCATCTCTTTCAAAACCCATTTCTTCTTCCATAAAAGAATATTCTAATAACCTATGAATAGTCTTTGCTTCTCTATCTGTAGCTTGACTCATTCTTTTAGCTGCCCTTCCTGTAGGAGCAGCTAGAGCTATTTTGAGCTTCTTTTCTTCAAAAAGTTTTATAATTGCATTTATAGTAGTGGTTTTCCCTGTTCCAGGTCCTCCAGTAATAATAAGCATTCCATTTTCTACAGATTCTTTTATAGCTTCTTTTTGCTTTTTAGCAAATACTATTCCCTCACTATCTTCTATTTTTTCAATTTCTTTTTCTACATCTATATCTAATTCTTCTAATTCTACTCTTGAAATCTCTACTATTTTCCTACTTACATTGGCCTCTGCCATATAAAAAGGCATATAATATATGAGTATTTCTCCATCAATATTTTCTAATTGAATTTCTTTCCTTATAGCTAAATCTCTTATAGATTCTTCCACTATCTCTTCTTCTATTCTAAGCATTTTTTTAGTATCTTCTATGAGTATATTTTGAGGAACATAAGTATGTCCATTACCTGACCATTTCATAAGTTTAAATTTTATTCCTGCTTCAATTCTATAGGGTGAGTTAATTGCTATTCCCATATTTCTAGCTATTTCATCGGCTTTTTTGAAGCCTATTCCAAACACATCTTCTGATAATCTATAAGGATTTTCAGTGATTATATTTATAGTGTCTTTTCCATATTTTTTATATATTCTAATACCATAAGCAGGAGTTATATTATATTGTTGCAAAAATACCATCACATCTCTTAATTCTCTTTGGTCTTCAAAGGCTTCAGAGATTTTTTTTACTTTCTTTTTCCCTATTCCCTCTATTTCTTTAAGCCGTTCTGGATGGTATTCTATTATTTCTAAAGAATCTTTGCCGAATTTCTCTACTATTTTTTTAGCTGTTTTTTTGCCTACATAAGGAATAAGGCCTGATGAGAGATATTTTTCTATTCCATCTAATGTATCTGGAGTTATTGTAGATATGCTTTCTATTTCTATTTGTTCTCCATAATTTGGATGATATACCATATCTCCAACTACCCTTACTGATTGACCTGTTTTTAGAAATGGATCATATCCTACAATTGTTATTGAATCTCCTTCTGCTTCTAATATAGCAACAATAAAACCATTAGATTCATTTTTAAATATTATCTCCTCTACAATTCCCTCTACAGTAACCAAGCCACTTTCCTCCAATTATCATCATATATTAAATAATATTATATCATAAAATATTGCCGTTACTTAAATATAGCTTATATTCTTTTTAATTTGTACTAATTCATAGATCTTCTTTTCATATAGTGCAAATTTGCAGGTTTTAAGATAATAAGCTTTCTTGCCAAAAAGTTTCTAATCAAAACTTTTTAAGTCAGTCCTATTATCTTAATATAATTCTTTTATAATAGTGCCAATCTACGGATTTTAAGATATTAGAATGTACACTTTCTTTTCACATAATGTCAATTTCCGCAAATAGAGATAAAAATTCGCTCCAAAAAAAGTTTTGATAAAATAGTATCTTCATAAAATAGAAAACGCTAAATATTTTCAAACTCGCTTCGCTCAAACAGTGAAAAATTCTTAACGCATTTTCTATTTTATTCAGATTATTTCATAGCAAAACTTTTTTAAGTCACTCACCTTTTATCTCTATTTGCTTTAATATTGTACTATTAGAATAAATATAGTTAGAAATAAAGAAATATCCCTAGGATTTTAAGGTATTAGGTCTGCTGACTTAAAAAGCCTTTGGGTAGAAAATAGAGACAAAGTTTTTCGCAAAACCCGTGAAATTAATTTTTAATCAACTTAGGAAATAACCATAATTTACAGTAGGGTTTTGTAAAATTTAAATCCTATTTTCTCCAAAGCTTTCTCGGAAGAAAAGTCTAATAACTTAAAATCCGTGAACTAGCACTATATGAAAAGAAGGTCTACTAAAACAGCATCTTAATAATAATACTAAATTTATTAATATATAAACCTGTCTTATTCTAAAGTTTCTTTAATCTTAAGCAATTCCTCCCGCAAAATAGCTATATCTCCTTTAGTTGCAGGTTTATTGTATTCATCATAAAAAGCTATAGTCTCATATATTCCCTTTTCTCTTTCATCATAAAACTTTCTTACTATTTCTCCATTATTAATATGTTTTTCGACAGTTTTCAAAGTATTCAGACTTTTGATTTTATAATTAGGTTTTAAAAAAATATTTACACCATTTAGTCCTTCTTCAATTTTATCTATATAATTTATATTTATATAGCCTAAAGCTCCATCATTTCTAGATATAGGTTTTCTCGTTTTAATTGGTATAAATATATTTTCTCTATTGAAGGGAATAGGAACTAAATTATTTACATTTAATAAATTGCCATAATGTTTTCTTGATTCCTTTAAATCTATTAAAAAATATTTACCTAGGCAATTTAAAAAACTCCTCAAGCTCTTATCTATATAAATCTCTCCACTTTTATAAGTATATATAGCTGTACAATTCCCTTTCATATTTAAATATACGGGAATGAAAGCCATCAATTCTTCTTCTACATATTTCCCTATATTCATAAAAATCCCTCCCTCGACTATTATAATAGAACACTAGTTCTAAGTCAAGAGAGGATTTTTTATTTTATACTAGTTATAACTTTAGATAGCTCGTTTATGCTTTCTGTTAAATCGTCTAATTTACCTTCTATTCTAACCAAAAGATAAATAGATATAACTATTGGAAAACCTAAATTAGCTATCTGAGTATAAATTTCCTCCATGATAACCTCCTTTCCTTAATTTAAGTAAACAGTGGTGGAGATATCTCCACCACTTACAAATTATATTTCCATTTCTTCAATAGTAGTTCTAATAATTCTGGCTCCTGTTGGCAATATAATATTCCCTCCTGCAGAGAAGAATACATTTGTATCTACAATAGTGTCCATAGTATTTCTTACTTCCTCTCCAGTTAAATCATCCTTTGGATCATCTACTGAAAAAGTTACCCTTCTATCTTCTTCATTTTTAAATATCATTTGCAATTTAGCATTCTCCATTAAATCACCTCCTTATATTATTTTCTTTTGATTACTCTTCTAGTAGTTCTACCTCTTCTACCTTCTTTACCTTTAGTAAAGGCATAGATTGAAGAGCTGATAGAGATTTTCCTACCTCATAAACATTTTCATTAGCTGCATCTACTTTAATCCTAGAATAAGTTTTAGATTTAACTATAGGTTTATCTCCATCCATTCCTCCATCTAGTTCCAATTTTAATTTGGAAGATTCCTTTAGTTCTGTAACTGCCATATTATCACCTCCTTCTACTTCTTATATAGAAATAAGGTGACAATCTTACTATTATTAAATATTTTTATTTATTATTTTTTTCATTTTTTCTACTGCTTTTGTTTTTGTATTTACTACTGTCCTATAAGATATATCTAATTCTTTACTAATGTCTACCATATTCATTCCTTTAATATAGTAATTTATAAAAATCTCCCTTTGTCTCTTACTAAGACTTGATAAACCTCTATATAAACTTTCTCGTTCCTGATTATTTATAGCAATTTCTAAAGGTCCGAATCCATCGTCTTTTATATAGTCTATAAATTCTTCACCATCATCTATTGTTTCATTTAAAGATAAAAGACTTTTCTCTTTATGCTTATCTAAATAATGATATTTGAGTTGTAATTTCACATATCCTAAAAACTTTGTTTCCTTTGAATTATCATAATTTTTAATACAACTGAGTATTATTTCATACCCTTCTTGTATAAAATCATCATATTGAGAGTAGTCATTGTAATACCTTTTTATAGAGCTTAAGATTAAAGGTTTCAATTTAAATAATAATTTTTCTTTAGAACTTCTATCTCCCTTCTTACCTAGAGTTACAAGACTTTCTATTTCTCTATACAAACATATCCTCCTAGTGGAAGACCGGCCTTCTAATATTGCTAGCAACTCTATATTACTCTTAAAAAAGGAAATAAAAAAAAGTAGAGTAAGCCATTCTACTTACTCTACTTTTACAATTTTTATATTACTTTATATATAAATACCGTACTTTAAATAAGTCTTTTACAAAAACTTATAGACTTTAAAAAACTCCTTATACTTCAAGACCTTCTTTTCTAAGTACTTCTGCCTTATCAGTTTTTTCCCACGTTAAGTCTAGGTCACATCTTCCAAAATGACCATAGCTTGCTAATTGTTTATATATAGGCTTTCTTAAATCTAATTTATCAATAATAGCTGCAGGTCTTAAATCAAAATGCTTTCTTACTAATTCTTCAATCTTTTCATCTTTAATTTTCCCAGTTCCAAAAGTTTCAACATATATAGATAATGGTCTAGCTACTCCTATAGCATAAGCAAGTCCTACTTCACATTTGTCAGCAAGTCCGGCTGCTACTATATTCTTTGCTACATATCTAGCTGCATAAGCTGCAGATCTATCTACTTTTGTTGAATCTTTTCCTGAAAAAGCTCCTCCACCATGTCTTCCATATCCACCATAAGTATCTACAATTATTTTTCTACCAGTAAGTCCAGCATCCCCCATTGGTCCACCTATTACAAATCTTCCAGTCGGATTTACGTAGTATTTAGTATTATCATCTATCATATCTTTTGGAACTATTTTCTTTATTACCTCTTCAATAATATCTTTTCTTATAGTATCTAAATCTACATCACTACTATGTTGAGTAGAAACAACTATATTTTCAATCCTTACAGGCTTATTGTCTTCATATTCAATGGTTACCTGAGTTTTCCCATCTGGTCTTAGATAGGGAAGTATACCATCTTTTCTAACTTTCGAAAGTCTTATAGATAGTTTATGAGCTAAGGCTATAGGCATAGGCATAAGTTCTTCTGTTTCATTACAAGCAAAACCAAACATCATGCCTTGATCTCCAGCACCTATTTCATCATATTTGTCTTCGCCATTTTCCTTATGTTCTAATGCTTTATCCACTCCCATTGCTATATCCGATGATTGTTCATTTATAGATGTTAGTACCGCACAAGTATCAGCATCAAAACCAAATTTTGCTCTTGTATATCCTATTTCTTTTATAGTTTTCCTAACAACTTTAGGTATATCCACATAACAATTTGTAGTAATTTCCCCTGAAACTAATACTAGTCCAGTAGTAACAGAAGTTTCACAGGCTACTCTAGCATTAGGATCTTCTGCCAAAATAGCATCTAATATGGCATCAGAAATTTGATCACAAACTTTATCTGGATGACCTTCTGTTACTGACTCTGATGTAAATAACCACTTTTTCATAAGAGTACCTCCTTAAATTTAGCATAATAGCTTAATTTATTCTAAAAAATAAATAAGCCCTTCCCAAAGGAAAAGGCAGACAAACTGTCACCTCATCTTTCAGAATTTAATTCTGTGGGATTTAGCACCGTCGTAAGCTTTTATACTTAGTTACAGGTTGCCGGGTTTCATAGGGCCCATTCCCTCCACCACTCTTGATAAGGTATCAAGATTTTGTATTCATTTATTTAATTGTATCACACTAAAAATTTTTAGTCAATTGACTAAAAAACTGATATAACCTTATAACTTAGACTAAATACTATAATTCCTGAAGTAATTACTCCTCCTATAATAGCAGCTAAAGCTTTATTAAAATCTATTTTAAGTAATGTTGCAGCTATACATCCAGTCCAAGCTCCTGTAGTTGGAATTGGTATAGCAACTAATATAAAAAGTCCTAATAAACTATATTTCTGTATTTTTTCTCTACTTCTTTTAAGAGTTCTTTTCTTAACCCATTTTATTAATTCAGAAAAAAGAGCAGTTTTTTCTAAATAATTCATTATTGGTCCTAAAAGTTTCAATAGGAAAGGTATAGGAATTATATTACCTATAATACTTAAAATAAAACTTTCTAATGGTGTAAAACCCAAGGAGATACCTAATGGAATAGCCCCCCTAAGTTCTACAAGAGGCATGGCAGCAACTAATATTACAGTTATTTCATCCTTTATCGTTTCTAATATATCCAACATATAATCCCCCTCACTACTACTAGTTTAATATATTCTACCCATTATAATAAATTCCTTTACAAAAAACAAAATAGTTTGAAATAGTTAGATATAATTAAATTTGACGAGATATCAATAGATATATAGCTATATTTTAACTTTTAGCTGTTTTTTATGCATTGCATTATAATCTAAAATCTCCTATAATAAAATAGTCGTCGGAATTACGGGGTGTGGCGCAGTTTGGTAGCGCACGTGGTTTGGGACCATGGGGCCGGGGGTTCGAATCCCTCCACCCCGACCATTTGTAAAAAAGAAGGATTGAAAATTCAATCCTTCTTTTTTTATACCCTATTTTATTTTTTATTATATACTATTTTATATATTATCAATAACCGGTTCAATTTATTTTAGCTTATACTTTCTTTTAACCTTGTACCAGCTCCAGCAAATACAAATAAAAATTCGCTCCAAAAAAAGTTTTGATGAAATAGTATCCTACCAAAAAATAAAATGCTAAATATTTTCAAACTCACTTGGCTGAAACAGTGAAAAATTTTTAACGCATTTTATTTTTGAGTCGGATTATTTCATAGCAAAACTTTTTTTAGTCGCTCATTTTTTATTTCTATTTGCTTAAAGATTGTATTATTTGAAAAAATACAGCTAAAAGTTTCAAAGTTAGAGTTTTTGGTTTAAAGAATTAGCGTAATTAAGAATTTTAGGTTATTGGATTTAACTGACTAAAAAGACTTTGATTAGAAAATAGAGACGAATTTTTTCATAAAACCTGTGAAATTGATTTTCAATCAATTTAGCAAAAACCCATTATTTACGTTAGAATTTTATGAAAAATTAAGTCCTATTTTCTTCAAAGCTTTTTCGGAAGGAAAGCCAATAACCCAAAATCCGTGGCTTGGCATAAACTAAAAAAGCATACAAATTTAGAAAAATAAATAGTGAAATATATGGACTACAATAGTATAATATATTTTGATATGTTTTTACTTACTTTCTATAAGAAAGGTTGATATAATGAAAAAAATTTTGGGACCTATGAGAAAAGCTATAGAAGATTTTAATTTGATAGATGATGGTGATAAAATCGGAGTTGGTGTATCTGGAGGAAAAGATAGTATGCTTCTTTTATATGCATTGAAACTTTATCAAAGATTTAGTCCAGAGAAATTTGAATTGGAAGCTTTTACAGTTGATTTAGGTTTTGAAGGCTTTGAAACAAAGGCCATTGAAAGCTATTGTGAAAGTATAGGAGTACCTTTCAATTTGAAAAAAACTAATATTAAAAATATAGTATTTGATACAAGAAAAGAAAAAAATCCCTGCTCTCTATGCGCAAATATGCGGAGAGGAGCTATTCACAACTCTTTAAAAGATAGAGGATTTAATAAACTAGCATTAGGCCATCATGGTGATGATGCTATAGATACGTTTTTCTTAAGTTTATTATATGAAGGAAGAATAAATACTCTTCCTCCTTTAACCTATTTAGATAGAAAAAAAATATATATTATACGTCCACTATTATATGTATCAGAACAGGATATAAAAAATTCTATAGAAAAAAATAATATTCCTATAGTAAACAATCCTTGTCCAGCTGACAAAAAAACCAAAAGAGAAGATATGAACAAATTAGTACATAAAATCTATAAAGAGGTTCCTGATGCTAGAAATAGGATACTTACAGCTCTAAATAATGAAAAAGGGCTTAGACTTTGGTTTAGCTAAAAAAGTAGTGGAAACCCCACTACTTTTTTTACAATATATTAATATATTTATTATATCTTAACTACATTTTTATTTTTAAAATCATCATAGAGAATCTTAGCTATTCCTATCCCATCTTCTTCACTATCAGACATTTTTTTAGCCATCTCTTCATCAAACATATCTTCAAATATTTTAGTAGCTGTACTTTTTTCTATAAGTCCATTGTCTGGAATAGTCTTTCTCATTTCTTTCAGCATCATATGAATAAAAACGGCCTCAAACTCCTTGCATACATCCATTAGCTCTTTATCCTTTTTATCTTCACTAGCATTTTGAATTCTCTTTTGAAGAATATCCTCATCTGTAGTCTTTTGCATTATAAAACTATTGGGAAATATCTCCATATCTTCACCCCGTTATTTCTCTAATTATCTTTTAAGATTTCCAATCAATTGAAGCATTTCATCGGAAGTTTGTATAGTTTTAGAATTTATCTCATAAGCCCTTTGAGCAGTAATCATTTTTACCATTTCATCTACTACTGCAACATTTGAAGACTCTAAATAACCCTGAGCTATTTTACTTTCCATTTCATTTGCACCTATAGGGATTTCTCCACCAGAAGCTTCTGTAGCCCTATAAAGGTTTGAACCTTCACTTAAAAGTCCTTCTGGATTCATAAACCTAACTAATTTTAATCTTCCTAAATTTACTGTCCTATCTGCCTCATCCTTTGCAGTTATATTTCCTCTTTCATCAATAGTTATATCTCCCAATCCACTCCTAATAACTATATCATTATTTGCATCATTTAAAACTCTATAACCTTCTGTAGTTACTAATGTTCCTTGATTTCTATCTATACTTAATTTAAAACTTCCATCTCTTGTATACCTTATATCTCCATTAGGAAGTTCTACTGCAAAAAAACCTTCCCCATTTATGGCTACATCATAATCACTTTGTGTTTCAATGAAACTACCATTTTTAAAATTTCTCTTAGTTGCTGTAGGCATGACACCATGACCTACTTCTAAATTCACTGGTCTACCTTCATCATCTACTATATTGTTTCTTCTCATACTTGTATAAAAAAGATCTTTAAATTCTGCTCTTTGAGCTTTGTATCCAGTAGTATTTACATTAGAAAGATTATTTGAAATAGTATCTATATTTAACTGTTGTGCTCTCATTCCTGTAGCAGCAGTCCACATTGAACGCATATTATTCTTCCTCCCCTATACTCTACCTATTTCATTTGCTGATTTGTCCATCATTTCATCTTGTACTCTTATAGCTTTTTGACATGATTCAAAATTTCTTAAAAGAGATATCATCTCCACCATCTCTTTTATAGAATCTACATTTGAATTTTCTAAAAATCCTTGTAACAATTCTCCATTAAAAGGTATTTCTTCAGCATCTACATCTTCTGCCATCCTATATAAGTTGTCCCCTATTTTTCTTAAAAATTCTTTATTGTTCAAATCTACAATATCTAAACTACCTACCATATTTCCATCTACTAATACTCGTCCATCTTTTGTAATCTTTACATCATCTCCATTGATAATTATGGGCCCACCACTTCCCATAACTCTATGCCCATCTGATGTAATTAGCTCTCCTATATTATTTACAGTAAAGGAGCCATCTCTAGTATAGTAAGTTTCTCCATCTTCACCTTGAACTTTAAAGAATCCACTCCCTTTTAATGCTAAATCAAAAACTCCTCCAGTATCAAGAAACTCTCCTTGTGTAAAATCTGTTACAACTTTTTTTACTTTCACTCCTGGACTCATAGTTCCTATAACTTTTGCATTTGGATGGAATACAATACCTTCAAGTAATCCTTCAATATTTCCTCCACCTCTAATGGGATTACGATTTTGATCTAGTATGTAGTTTTCTCCGTTTGTCCTGTATTCATCCTGCTCATTTTTATAGAAAGTTTTTAAATAGCCTTCATCATCAACTATAAATCTAATATCTTTCACATAGCTTATACCATTAGGAGTTCTAACCATGAAATAGCCTTCATCTGTATGTGCTCTATGGATATTCCCATTAGTTTCATAACCTATTTCATTTTCCATTCTAGGTTTAAAATCTGGTCTATCATTTATTTTAGAAAGCAAAACTTCTGGGAAAGACTCTGTTAAGACCACATCTTTCTTAAATCCTGTTGTGTTTAAATTTGAAAGGTTATTTGATATTGCCTCTAATCTTCTTTGATTTGCCATCATAGCAGTAGCACTAATATATAATCCCCTATTCATTGCATCACATCCTTGACATAATACTCATAGGTATATATCGTCAATTTTAAAGTATACTTTAGAACTATCTTTCAACTATAGAATCAGAATCTAATAAACTATTTTCTAAGACATCTACCCAATCTAGAGCTTTGCCTGTCCCTGTAGCTACACAAGCAATTGGATCCTCTGCTATATTTACTCTAATACCAGTTCTTTCTGATATTAATTTATCTAATCCATATAAAAGTGCCCCTCCACCTGTCATCACTATTCCAGAATTTGCAATATCTGCTGCTAATTCTGGTGGCGTTCTTTCAAGTACTGTATGCACCGTATCTACAATGCTTGAAATTGGTTCTTCCATTGCTTCAAACATTTCTTGTGAAGAAATATTTATAGTCTTTGGAAGTCCAGTTACTAAATTTCTTCCTCTTATCTCCATATAAACTTCTTTTTCTCTTTTATAAGCTGTTCCTATGTTTATTTTTAATGCTTCAGAACTTCTTTCTCCAATTATTACATTATGTTTTTTTCTAATATATCTAGTTATTGCTTCATCGCAATCATCTCCTGCAGTTTTTATAGAACGGCTAACTACTATTCCCCCTAGAGAAATAACAGCTACATCAGTAGTTCCTCCTCCAATATCTACAACCATATTTCCATTAGGTTGGGTTATATCTATACCTGCACCAATTGCTGCAGCAATTGGTTCTTCTATCAAATAAGTTTTCCTTGCACCAGCTTGAGTACTAGCTTCAAGAACTGCTCTTTTTTCAACTTCTGTAACCCCACTTGGAACACATACTATGGTTCTAGGTTTAAAAAATGTTTTTCCTGAAGCCTTCTGTATAAAATATTTCAACATTCTTTCAGTTACACCATAATCAGATATTACTCCCTCTTTTAAAGGCCTCATTGCAACTATATTACCTGGAGTACGTCCTAGCATCTTTCTTGCCTCTTCTCCTACAGCTAAAAACTTGTTTGTATTGTAATCAATTGCTACTACTGAAGGTTCATTTAGTACAACTCCCTTATCTTTAGCATAAACTAAAATACTCGCAGTTCCTAAATCTATTCCCAAATCTGTTCTAAAAGCAGCCATTTTTGTTCCTCCTTTATTCTAATCATATATAAATCATATGTTATTTTCATTTTTAGTCATCATATTATAATTCTATACTCATTTTAAAATTCCTTCAACTTTTTAAATATAAGTATCAATAAAGGAGAAAATATATACAAATAGCTTAAAAGGTCCCAATGGGACCTACCCAATGGGACCTATTTAATCGCTAGCCGCTTTGTATTTCATCTTTGTAGCTTTGCCACCTCTAATATGTCTTTCTGCCTTGTTTTGCTCTAGTACTTTTTTTACCATACTTGCTACAAGAGGGTTTATCTTAGGGAGACGTTCTGTCACATCTTTATGTACTGTACTTTTACTCACCCCGAATACACTGGCTGCTTGTCTAACGGTTGCCTTTTCACTTATTATATACTTTGCAATCTCTAAAGCCCTTTCTTCTATATAGTCTTTCACATATTTAACCCCCTTTGAACTTTATTTTAGGATTGGGTCTTTTTAAATATCTATGCACACTAAATCTCTAATAGAACCTTTATTCACACCTTATGAACTTTAGTTGATACCTGGTAGATATTTTTTAGGATCTACTTTTTTTCCATTGAATATTGTTTCAAAATGTAAATGAGGCTCATCAGCCATCTCTAATCCTTTAGGTTTTCCTACTCCACTTATAGGAGTTCCTTTTTTGACACTCTGCCCTTTTTTGACCATATCTTTTGTAGATAAATTTGCATATCTACTCTCTAATCCTTTTCCATGATCAATTGTTATAACTATTCCCCATAACTCATCTTCATATACTTCTTTTACAACACCGTCAAGACAAGCCTTTACTGCTGTTCCCTCATTGGCCTTAATATCTATTCCTTCATGACTAGTCCACTCTTCTAAAGTCTTCGAATAAGCTAAATTATCGGTACTAAAATCTAATCCTATTTCTCCTTCTACTGGCATATAGAAAGTTTGGATTACATTGTTTTCTTGCTCTTCCTTTGGCTTTTCTTTAGGTTCCTCTTTAGGCTCTTCTTTTGTTTCTTCTTTAGGTTCTTCTTTTTCCTCTTCTTGTTTTTGTTTTTCCTCATGCCTTTTCTTTTCTTGTTGTTTTAAACTTTCCAATGATGGCTCTTCTACACCATGCTTATCTTCGTCTGTTAATATTAAAAAATCTTCCTCTTCTACAGGATCATTTTCACTTTTCATCCTATCTAAATTTTTCTTTGAGGCCCATACAGCTGCTGTTCCTACTATACAGACGCAAACAAATAAAATAATATAAAAGCTATCCTTATGAGTTAATTTATCGAATTTTTTTTTCATACATACACCTCCGTCTCAACTTCTAATACTATTATTGCCAAAATAAAATATTTAATACACAATTAAACATTTTCATTTGAATAAAAAATTCGATAAAAGTAGAGGACTATTTCTTTGATTTCTTTTAATATAGTGTAAGGCCTCGAAGTTTAAAATAATAGACTTAGAACTTTCTTTCAATATAATGCCAGTTTCCGCAAATAGAAATAAAAAAAGAACCATTCTTTTATTTCAGAATGATTCTTTCTTAATCTTCTTTAATCTTTTTTATATTTTCTTACATCCACACCAGTATAATAGTGCTTCAATATATCTTTATATTTTTTCCCTTTTTTAGCCATACCATTGGCTCCCCATTGGCTCATACCTACTCCATGACCATAGCCAATAGTTTCTATATCAATCATATTTGACTTTGGATTATATATTATTTTAAAATTAGTTGAATTTAAATTGAAAATTTCTCTAATTTCACTACCATTAACTACTTGACCATCTATCATTATCTTCTTTACTCTACCACTTTCTGATCTCTCTACTAATTTAATCTTTTCAGGAAAATTATCCTTTTTAATATTTACACTAGGATATTTTGTCTTCATTTTTTTTATAAAGTCATCTGCAGTAAAAGTGGCTACATCTTTAAATTTTGGCGCTCCTTCCTCATAGGGACTTGATACTGATTTTAAATAAGGGCTTTCACTAGCAAAAACATCTTTTGCATCTTCTGTCATACCACCACTAGTTGAATGATAGAGAGGTTCTACAATTTCATCTTCATAATATACTACCTCTCCAGCAGTACTTTCTACAGCCTCTTCAATTTTAGACCAGTATTTATTAATCCACTTTTTAGAATGAACTTCCTCCAACTCTTTTATAGAAAGAAAAGCTTGACAGTGAACTCCAGTACAAAGGGGAGCTTGAGAATGGTCAGGATGTCCCTCATCAAACTTGTTCATTTTATGAAGGGCATAGGTCCTGCTAGCTACTGCTTGAGCCTTTAGTGCTTCCGTATGAAACTCTCCTGGCATTTCAGCTGCTACCACTCCTTTTACATAATCCTCAAGAGAAAGCTTTATAACTTCTTGAGTTCTAGTATCATATACCTTTATGTATCCATCAAACTCCTCTTTCTTTGCCTTCTTCTCATCTTTTTTAATTTCTTTTATTTTTATTTTGTTTTCAAGAGAAATAAACTTAGAAGTTTTTACAAGTACAGTTGGAAGAACAATAGTTATTATCAATATAAATCCTATATATATCCATAGTTTTTTCATCTTCTCCCCCTCTTTTATCCAATGTTTAGTCATACTAATCTAATTACATTGTATGCAGTGGGAAAAGATAGTATGTTAATTATTCTGTTCTATAAATTTTAGCTCCTAATTTAGTTAATTTCTTTTCTATACCATCATAACCTCTGTCTATATGGTACACATGGTCAATAGTAGTTTGTCCCTCAGCTATAAGACCAGCTAGAATAAGTGCTGCTCCTGCTCTCAAATCTGTAGCTTTAACTGGAGCACCTGTTAATGAATCTACACCTTGAATTATAGAACTTCTACCATCGATCTTAATATCTGCACCCATTCTCTTAAGTTCATCTACATGCATAAATCTATTTTCAAATACGGTCTCAATTACAACACTAGTCCCCTTACTTACACTCATAAGACTCATAAATTGAGCTTGCATATCTGTAGGAAATCCTGGATAAGGTAAAGTTTTCACATCTACAGCATTACGGCTGTCTACGCCTATAACTCTTAACTTATCTCCATTTTCCCATATTTCACATCCAGTTTCTCTAAGTTTTGCAATAACTGGTTTAATATGGCTTGTAATAACATTTTCAATTATTATATCTCCACCAGTAATAGCACTGGCTACCATATAAGTACCTGCTTCAATCCTATCAGGAATTACTGAGTGAATAGCTCCTCCTAATCTTTCTACTCCATTAATTCTAATACTGCTAGTTCCAGCTCCTTTGATATCTGCACCTAATTTACTTAAGAAATTAGCTAAGTCAACTATCTCTGGTTCCATAGCAGCATTGTCAATTATTGTTTCACCCTCTGCTAAAACAGCTGCCATCATTATATTTTCTGTTGCACCTACACTAGGAAAATCAAGATATATTCTATCTCCTATTAATTTATCTGCATAGGCTTCTATATTGCCATGATCTACATCTGTCTCTGCTCCTAAGGCTTTAAATCCTTTTAAATGCAAATCTATAGGTCTAGTGCCTATAGCACAGCCACCAGGGAGAGAAGTCTTAGCTTTTCCTAAGCGGGTTAAAAGAGGTCCCATAACCAAAAAAGAAGCCCGCATTTTGCTCATTAACTCATAGGGAGTCTCATGTTTATTTAAATTTGCAGAATTTATCTTTATTTTCCCATTTTCATATCTTTCTACTTCTGATCCTAAAGATGCTAACACCTCACATATAACATCTACATCCCTTAAACTTGGTACATCTTCTAAAACAATATCTTCTGTGCCTAATAGAGAAGCCGCAAGAATTGGCAAAGCTGAATTTTTTGCTCCGCTAACCCTAACCGTTCCTTTTAATGGAGGGCTCTTCTCTACCACAATTTTACTCAAATAAATCCCCTCCTAGTCCTTTAATAACTAATTGTAATAATTGGTGTGCCAATCCACACACAAGTCTTATCTTCATATTCATTATACCTTATTGCTAAATTATAATTCATCTTTTTATTACCTGAGTATATATAATTTTTAAATATTGGAGTATAAGCTGTAATACTTACTAAATTTTCCTCATCATAATTGTCTACTATAACACCATTTACCCTTTTAATTGCTTTTATAATCTTTTTATTTATATCACTCCTATCCAATTTTCCTTTAAATCCTCCTACAATGCAAGTGGTAATTTCTGCTTGTATTCCATATTGAGCAAATATATCTTGCGTATTCTCCATTATATCATTAATTTGACCATTTTTCTCCCTTTTAACTAAATTTACAAAAATAGTAGTTTCACCCTCATCCTTATTCTTAAGTCTATAAGACGATATAGTTATATCTATTAGGTCCTCTGTACTATTTTTAGCATTATACTGTATAAATCCTTCTTTTTCTATAATTTCACCTGTAATATCTTCTAATATACCTAGTTTTTCTCCTAATTCCTCTCCTAAAAGGACTATTTCTTCTTTGGAAATAAATTCATCCTTATATTTTCCACTGCAATGAATATCCAATTCTATAAAATCTGCCCCCATATTCTCAATAGAATCCATCAATATATTTTCTTGATAATTATAACCTTGTAAATTATCTTGACTGAAACTAAAATTTGTTAAAACTAAAGATATTATAATTCCTAAAAAAGTAATATTTCTAAACCATTTCATATTTATAACCTCCATATATAAATTGGAGGAAAAGGTATATATGTAAAAATGTAAAGGGGGACAAAACATTTTTACACTAAAAAAGCACCCTTTCCTCATGGTATGAGTATTGCCATGACAGGGTACTTTTTATACATTACTACTCAATATTTTTTGTGCTATCTATATTTTTCATTTTCGCTACATCAAGCCTATTTAATGCCCTTCTTAAGGCTAATTCTGCTCTTTTTGTATCTATTCCACTAGGCTTTTCTTTAAGCCTTTTCTCAGCTCTTTTCTTAGCTTCTTCAGCCCTTTTTATATCTATTTCCTCAGGCCATTCTGCAGAATCTGATATAATTGTTGTTTTTTCTTTTGAAACTTTAATATATCCACTGCAAAGAGCTGCTACTTTTTCTTTTCCATCTATTATTATTCTGACCTTACCTATTTTCAATGGTGTAACTAATGGGGCTCTGTTTTTAAGTACTGCTAAGTCTCCATCAACTCCCCTTACTATAACTGATTCTACTTCACCAGAAAAAAACATTCTATCAGGAGTTACAATTTCAAGAGGAAAATTAGTCATATTAACCCTCCATCTCCTTAGCTTTTTCTATTACTTCATCAATAGTTCCTACCATGAAGAAAGCTCGCTCTGGTATATCATCATGCTTTCCTTCCAGTATTTCTTTAAATCCTCTTACAGTTTCCTTAATAGGTACATATTTTCCTTCCATTCCTGTAAATTGTTCAGCTACATAGAATGGTTGAGATAAGAATCTTTGAATTTTTCTTGCACGAGAAACTATAAGTTTATCTTCATCAGAAAGTTCATCTATACCTAATATAGCTATAATATCTTGAAGGTCCTTATATCTTTGAAGAACCTCCTGCACTCCACGAGCTACTTCATAATGCTCCTCTCCAACTACCGAAGGATCCAATATTCTAGAAGTAGAATCCAATGGGTCTACTGCTGGATAAATACCTAATTCAGCAATTTGACGAGAAAGTACTGTTGTAGCATCTAAGTGAGCAAAAGCCGTTGCTGGTGCTGGGTCAGTTAAATCGTCAGCTGGTACATATATAGCTTGAACTGATGTTATAGAGCCTTTCTTAGTAGAAGTAATTCTTTCTTGCAGTTGTCCCATCTCTGTTGCAAGAGTTGGTTGATAACCTACTGCACTAGGCATTCTGCCTAAAAGTGCTGAAACTTCTGAACCTGCTTGAGTAAATCTAAAAATATTATCTATAAACAACAAAACATCTTGCCCTTCTTGATCTCTAAAATATTCTGCCATAGTAAGTCCAGTAAGTCCAACTCTCATTCTAGCTCCTGGCGGCTCATTCATTTGTCCAAATACTAAAGCTGTCTTATCTATTACTCCAGATTCAGCCATTTCATAATAAAGGTCATTTCCTTCTCTAGTTCTCTCTCCTACTCCTGTAAATACAGAAAGTCCACCATGTTTCGTTGCAATATTGTTAATTAACTCCTGTATAAGGACAGTTTTTCCTACTCCTGCTCCACCAAATAACCCTATTTTACCACCTCTTGAATAAGGTGCAATAAGATCTACTACTTTAATTCCAGTTTCAAATATTTCTTTTGCTGTCTCTTGTTCTTCAAAAGATGGAGCTGGTTTATGAATTGGAGAAAAGTTCTTAGCATCTATTCCTCCCTTTTCATCTATAGGTTCTCCTAATACATTAAATAATCTACCTAATGTTTCACTTCCTACGGGTATCTCTATAGGTTTCCCTGTATCTACTGCCTCCATTCCTCTTTTAAGTCCATCAGTAGATCCCATAGCGATACATCTTATAGTATCATCGCCGATATGTTGGGCTACTTCAACTATAAGTCTCTCTCCATCATTATCTATTTCTATAGCATTTAAAAGATTAGGAAGATTTTCTTCACTAAATCTTATATCTACTACAGGCCCAATTACTTGAACTATTTTTCCTATATTCTTAGCCATATCTACACTCCTTCCTGCTATTTCAGAGCTTCTGCTCCTGCTACAATTTCAGATATTTCACTGGTTATTGCAGCTTGACGAGCTCTATTGTAGCTAAGAGTTAATTCATCTATCATTTCTTCTGCATTTTCTGTTGCAGATTTCATAGCAGTCATTCTAGAACCTTGTTCACTACAAGAAGACTCTATTAAAGCACCATAAACAGTACTTTCAATATATTTAGGTATTAGATAGTCAAGTACCTCTTCTGCAGAAGGTTCATAATCTATAACAGAAGTTTTTTCTTTTTTATCTTCATTTACATCTTTATTAGGTAAAAGTTTAATTGCTTTAGTATCTTGAGAAAGAGTGGTAATAAATTCTGTATAAGCAAGTACTACCTCATCCACTCCTTTATTTTCATAATGTTCCATAGCTAATTTCCCAATTTTCACAGCATCACTAAACTTTGGTTCTTCTGTTATATTTATAAATTCACCTATTACATTATATCCTCTATTATTAAAATAATCTTTTCCCTTACTTCCTATTACTATTAAATCCACTTTATCTTTTTTGTCTTTTATTTTATTTTCTACAAGTCTTATAATATTAGAATTGTATCCTCCTGCTAAACCGCCATCAGCAGTAATAACAATATATAAAGATCTTTTAACTTCTCTATGCTCTAGAAAAGGATGTCTGATATTTCCTGTACTAGAAAGCACCTCTTGAATACTTTCCAGTACAGTATTAAAATAAGGTCTTGTTTTTTCTAACTTTTCCCTTGCCCTTCTAAGTTTTGCAGAAGATACTAATTCCATAGCCTTAGTTATTTGCTTAGTATTACTAATTCCTCTAATACGTCTTTTTATATCTCTTGTTGATTCAGCCAAATATTTCACCCCCTAATAGGGAATTATTGAAAACTCTTTTTAAATTCTACTATAACTTCTTTTAATTTCTCTTCTGTCTCTTCCGTTAAATCATTTGTTTTTCTTATATCCTCAGTTATATTAGGATAATTATTATTTACAAAATTTATGAATTCTTTTTCAAATTGACTTATTTTTTCTACAGGTATATCAGATAAATACTTATTCATAATAGCATATAAAATAAGTACTTGATCCTCTACATTCATAGGACTATATTGAGGCTGTTTAAGAATCTCCATGATTCTTTCACCTTGATCAAGCCTTTCCTTTGTATCCTTATCAAGATCTGAACCAAATTGAGCAAAAGCTGCTAATTCTCTATATTGAGCTAATTCAAGCTTCAATTGTCCTGCAACTTTTTTCATAGCTTTTATCTGAGCAGCCCCTCCAACCCTAGATACAGAAAGTCCTGTATTTATAGCTGGTCTTTGTCCTGAGAAGAAAAGATCTGTCTCTAGAAATATCTGTCCATCTGTAATTGAAATAACATTTGTTGGTATATAAGCAGAAATATCCCCTGCTAATGTTTCTATAATAGGTAATGCAGTTATAGAACCACCACCATATTTTTCATCTAATTTTGCAGACCTTTCAAGAAGTCTTGAATGTAGATAAAATACATCTCCTGGAAAAGCTTCCCTTCCTGGTGGTCTACGAAGTAGTAATGACATTGCTCTGTAGGCAATAGCATGTTTAGAAAGATCATCATATATTATAAGTACATCCTTACCTTGATCCATGAATTCTTCTCCTATACTAACACCTGAATATGGTGCTATATATTGAAGCGGTGCTAACTCACTAGCTGTAGCAGATACTACAATACTATAATCCATGGCTCCATGTCTTTCTAATACATCTACTATTTGAGCTACTGTACTTCTTTTTTGACCTATAGCTACATATATACATATTACATCTTCACCTTTTTGATTTAACATAGTATCTATAGCTACAGCAGTTTTCCCAGTTTGTCTATCTCCTATTATAAGTTCCCTTTGTCCTCTACCTATAGGGAACATAGAATCTATAGATTTAATACCTGTTTGCAATGGTTCAGATACACTTTTTCTTGTTATAACACCTGGAGCAATTCTTTCAATAGGTCTAAATTTTGTAGCGTTTATAGGTCCTTTTCCATCAATAGGTTGACCTAATGCATTTACTACCCTACCTATCATTACATCTCCTACAGGAACCTCCATTATTCTACCTGTCCTTTTAACTGTATCTCCTTCTTTAATATCCTTATCTGAACCTAAAAGCACACATCCTACATTGTCTTCCTCTAAGTTCAAAGCCATACCATATACTTCACCTGGAAACTCAATTAACTCCCCAGCCATACATCCTTCAAGACCATGAATTCTTGCAATACCATCTCCTACTTGAATTACAGTACCTACATCTACCATATCAAGTTTTTTATCATATCTTTTAATCTGTTCCTTTATTACTGAACTTATTTCTTCTGGTCTTAGATCCATCGGACTATCACCTCTATTTCCTTATACTTTCATACTTTTTAAGTTCTTCTGAATAGACTCTAGCTGTCCTTTCACAGTTCCATCTATTATTTTATTTTGAATTTTAAGCATTACTCCACCAACAACTTTATTATCTACTATATTTTTTAGTACTATATTTTTTCCTAATTTATTTGAAAGTATGGTCTTAAGTTTATCTTCAGCTTTTCTATTCATTGGAACAGCAGTTATTGCCGTTACCTCCAATATGTTTTTCTCTTCATTGTATAATTGATGGTAGTAACTATCTATTTCATTAATATATCTTTCTCTTCTTTTATCAATAACAATATATAAGAAATTCAACATTTCTTGAGAAATACTTTCTTTAAATAGTTTATTTACTAAATCTTTTTTCTCATCCTTAGTAATCTTAGGATGACTTAAAACCACACCAAGTTCAGGATCATTTTCAAGAACTCTTCCTATAAAACTTACTTCTTTCTCAAATTCTTCAACTTTATCCAACTCTAACCCAGTTTCAAAAAGAGCCAATGCATAGCGTTTCCCAACTAATTTTGCCATTTATCCATCCCTACCTCATCTATAAACTTGTCAATTAAGTCATTTTGTAGGTTTGTGTCTAGTTCTTCATCAATAACCTTTGAAGCTATAAGAATTGCCATATCTCCTGCTTGAACCTTTATTTCATCTAATGCTTTTTCTTTTTCTCTTTCTATTTCTTTTCTGGCTCTTTCAATAATTCCATCAGCTTCTACTTTTGCCTCTTTTATTATATCCTCTTTTATTTCCTCTCCACGTTTTCGTGCAGATTCTATTATTTCCTGCCCTTCAGCTTTAGCTTCATTTATACTAATTTCATATTGAGTTTTAAGCTCTAATGCTTCTCCCTTTAAAGATTTTGCATCATCTATATCATTTTGAATCTTATTTTGTCTTTCATTCATATATTTTGAAACAGGTTCATGCAAAAAATGCTTTAATATAAAAAATAGTATCACTGTGGCTATAAGTTGTAATATCATTGAAGATAGCTTAGGTATTACATTTACAACAAATTCCATAAACTGAACCTCCCTTTTATCGGGTATATTCTAAGAGATGGGAATCCCCATCTCCAATTACAAGTTTAAATAAGCAGTTAGTAATGGTCTTACAAATAAAAGGATTATAGCAATAACTAATCCATAAATACCAGTTGTCTCTGCAACTGCTTGACCTAAAAGCATAGTTCTAACTATATCATCTTGAGCTTCTGGTTGCCTTCCTACTGCCTCAGCACCTCTACCTGCTGCATGACCTTGACCAATCCCAGGTCCAATACCTGCTATCATAGCAAGACCTGCTCCTATTGCTGAACATCCTAATATAAAAGCTTCACTAGTTATTCCTTCTAACATATTGTTTCCTCCTCCCAAAATTTTAAAAATTTTCTAAAACAATTTAATCCATTGCTCCACCTATAAAAATCATAGTAAGCATGGAAAAAATAAAGGTTTGTAACACACCTGAAAATACATCAAAGTATGCATGTAAAATTGGTGTAAAAATTGGAGCCAAATAGCCTAATGCACTATATAAAAGCCCCATTATAATAACTCCACTTAAAATATTTCCAAATAAACGAAATGATAGGGATATTGGATTTGCCAACTCCCCAAGTATATTTAATGGGGTAAGAAATGCCATAGGCTCAGTAAAGTTTTTAAAATATCCTAAAAATCCTGAAGTTTTAAAGCTATAATACTGAGTCAAAAAGAAAGTCATTAGAGCTAATGTGAAAGTCACGCTATAATCAGACGTTGGAGGAGTAAATCCTACAAGTCCAAATAAATTAGCTATTAAAAGAAACATAACTAATGTTAAAATATATGGTGCAAAGAAAATTTTATCTGGTCCCATAGTACTTTTCACTAATCCATCTACTTTTTCTACTAATACTTCTACTACATTTAAAAATGCTGAGGGCTTCTCATCTGTGCTTGCCTTTTTTATTTTATTATTTACTATTAAGGCAAATATTGTTAAGATTATTAAAACTATCCAAGAATTTACTACAGTATCAGGTATAAATATTTCTTTTCCAAATAGATTTGTCTCTATATTTATTTCCAAGTTCCTCCCTCCTTCCTCAGTTTTATTTTTTATTAAGCTTCCTTCTATTTCTTACCTTTATAGTATCATAAACTGCACTGGAAAGTATAACTATCTTTATCATAAAAAGCCCTAAAGCTGTAGTAACAAAACTTAAGTAGTCCGCTAATGCTGCCACAGACAAAACTACAAAATAGATAAGATATCTAATAAAATAATTCCTTACTGAATAACCATATGCACTCTTAGAGTCCATTTGAACTGCCTTGTTTATAGTAGAACCCATTAATATGAAATTCAATATACCTATACTAGAACCAAAAAACATTCCTAAAGCATATGTTTTTCCATTTTTCATAACTATCAATAGTATGCCTATAACTACTAAACTAAGAGCTATTGTCCTTTTTATTATCTTTATTATCTCTTTGTCCCGAAGCATTTAATTCACTTCCTTTTTTTAGTATTCCTTGTTCCAAGTTTAAATAAATTCATGAATCCAGACAAAGCTCCAAGTATAATGAATATAATAGTAAAAACCATTTCAGTGCCTAATTTTTTATCTAAAATATTTCCTAAAAAAACACCTACAAGTATAGGTGTTATAATTGAAAGACCTACTTGAGTTATTAATGCAATACTTTCTCCAATTTTACTTTTCTTATTATATTTCAATAGAAACACTCCAGATTTCTTTATATATAATCACAACCCTGATATTTTTTATACAAAGTTTATATAAAAATCTTATGAAATACTATATATTATATATAAAATATATAATATATATCGATAATTTTCAAACTATTCTACAGGATTTTTATATAATATATATTTATATTTCTATAAAATGTGTATCGTTTTTGTATATGTACCATCAACATTACAACACATGTATCATAATGGCACATTATATTTCTTTAGTTTTCTATAAAGTGTACTTCTAGAAATTCCTAACATCTCGGCTGTCTTCTTTTTATTTCCATTATTCTTGTCTAAAAGTTCTAATATATGCTTTATTTCCATATCTTCTAAAGATTTTTCGTCTATTTCATCCTTCTCTGCAGATACTACTATTTCAGTTTTTTCCACTATTTTTTCAGGTAAATGTTTAGGAAGTATTTCTCCTTCAAAACACAGATTTACAGCTCTAAATATTGCATTTTCAAGTTCCCTTACATTCCCTGGCCAATCATAATTTATAAATATATCTAAAACATCTTTACTTATAGTAATCCCATTTTTATTTAATTTAGTTGCTGCCTTTTCTAAAAAATGATTTGTAAGCTCTATTATATCTTCTTTTCTATGTCTTAAAGGTGGAATTTCCATACAAAGCATATTTAATCTATAAAATAAATCTTCTCTAAAATTATTCTTCCTGACCTCTTCTTCTAAATTCCTATTGGTAGCTGCAATAATCCTTATATCTATTTCCATAGGCTCATATCCTCCCACCCTAGTGAAAGTGCCACTTTGAAGAACTCTTAAAAGTTTTGCCTGAATGTCTATAGGCATTTCTCCAATTTCATCTAAAAAAATAGTACCTCCATCAGCTAATTCAAACTTTCCTAATTTACCACCTTTTTTTGCTCCTGTAAAAGCACCTTCAGCATATCCAAATAGTTCAGACTCTACTAGTTCACTTGGAATCGTAGAACAATCTAATATTACAAAAGGATCTCCGACCCTTGAAGAATTATTGTGAATAGCATGAGCAAACAATTCCTTACCTGTACCACTTTCTCCTTGTATAAGGACTGTTATATCAGTATCTGCACTAGCTTTTGCAACATCAATAATTTTGGCTATTTTATTACTCTTATGAACAATATCTCCAAAATCAAAAGTTGCTCTATATCCAGATATATTGTCTATGAATTTAGTTGCTGTATTTATTTCTTTTATCTTATCTAAAGCTCCTATTACTTTTTTGTTTTCATCTAAAATAGGCAAGATAGTCTTTAGAAGCCTTCTTTTCTTCCCTTCCTTAGTCTTTACAAATATCTCCTTATTAAACACTGGTATACCAGTTTTAAGTACTTGAACCACCTTTAATTTTGTAAGATAAAAATCCTGAAGAGGCTTATTAGTTATTTCATCTTTAGGAACTTCTATAAACTCTAATGCCTTTTCGTTAAAATACCTTACGCGTCCATTATTATCAAATACTAAAACTGCATCAGGAACAGTCTCTGCTATCTTAAAATTAAAATACTTTAATTTATTGGCTTCAGAAAGAAGGAATACATTATTGTATTTTTCTTCAACTAACTTAAAAACTAGATCTGCCATAGATTCTTCTATATCTTTATACAATTTTTTATCTAAATATATAATTACCCTATAGTCTTTTAAATCATATTCTTTTTTTAAAAAATTTTCTATGTTTTTTCCTTCTTCTAAAACAAGACTTCTATCAGAATTATAGATCTTTATTCCTAAACCTTCAATATCCAACTCTTCTCTAATTTCTTTAATCCAACTTTTCTCAACCATTTTCTAACCCCCAAGTAGCTTATGCAGTTTAGCTTCTACCTTATATTTTATAATAATGGATATTTTTTTCAATATCTAATATGGTTAAGAATTTATCAATCGATAGTTAATCATATATCAATATCTGACTAAAAAGGCGACTCTAAAGAGTCGCCTTTTACATTATTCTATAAGAAGAAAAGTCCTAACGCTATTATAATTCCTGCCCAAAGCAAGTCAATTATACAGAATCCCATAATATCTCTAGCTCCAAGACCTGCTATACCCAATGCTGGTAATGCCCAGAATGGTTGAATCATATTGGTCCAAGCATCTCCCCAAGCAATTGACATTGCAGTTTTTGCTGCTGGTACACCTAAAGCCTTTCCAGCTGGCATCATAATAGGAGCTTGTACTGCCCATTGTCCACCACCAGATGGAACAAAGAAATTTACTATTCCTGCACTTAAGAATGAGAATAGTGGAAATGTTTTAACTGTTGAAATACTTACAAACCATTCGGAAATAAGGGATGCAAGACTAGCACCTTCAGGGTTTGCTCCAATCATCATACCCATTATTCCTGAATAGAATGGGAACTGAAGTATTATTCCTGCTGCTCCTGTTACTGCCTCTCCTACAGCCTTTATAAATCTTCTTGGTGTTTTATGGAATATCATTCCTAAGATTAAAAATATAAAATTAAGTATATCTAAGTTTAAGTCAAAACCATGTGTAGAGAAATAGTAAACTATATATACAAGTCCAAATATTCCTGTTATTATAGAAATTATTCTACTATTTTCAATTCTATCAGCTGGAGTATCATTTTTAGATAATTCTGCTTCTGCAGCTTCTTCATCTGCACTATTTTCTAATAAATTCACATCTACAGTTACAGTTTCACCCTTTTCTGGATGCATAGCTCTATTTATAAGGGGTAAAGTTAATATAATTGCAAAAGAAATCACTAAATTAAATGGTGCAAATATAGTTTGAGTAGTAGGTATTATTCCTGTTACAGCACCTGCAGTCATTCCTTTTAAATCTGCTGTACTAGTTGCCAATGTAAGTGGTATAGAAGCAGAAATTCCTCCATGCCAAACTAGGAATCCTGAATAAGCACTAGCAATTAAAAGTCTATAGTCTACATCTCTTACTTGTTTAACTAATTCCATAGCATAAAGAGCTCCTATAACAAGTCCAAAACCCCAGTTAATCCAACAAGCTAATGCTGAAACAAATGATACTGCAAATATAGCTTGAGTAGGAGTCTTTGGTATACTAGCCATCTTTCTAAGACCTTTTTTAACTGGTGGAGAACTTGCTAATGTATGTCCTGTAACCAGTACTAATGCCATCTGCATTGAAAAACCCAATAAGTCCCAAAAACTGTTTCCCCAATGAACTAACATGTCTAATGGACTTTGCCCAGTAAATATTATACCTAGAATAAATGTAAGTATTGTAAGAAATATAGCAAAAATAAATGCATCAGGTAAATAATTCTGTACTAAGCTTACGCAACCATTAGTAAACTTCTTAAACATAATCCATCCTCCTTTGTTTATATTTTAAGATAGTTATATTTATGTCAATCTATTCCTTAAAATATCTTTTTTTTCGACTTTTTCCTCTGTTAAAAGAATAATTTTGGCAGCATCTAATGTTAGCCACTAAATGCTGCCAACTTTATATTTTAAGATATACTTATGCTTCCATTTCTTTTAAATCATCAGAAATTATTAGTTCTGCTTCTGTAGCTTTTTGTACTTCTTCTACTGTATATTCTGGGTTTATTTCAGTTAAAACTAATCCTTTATCAGTTACTTCTATAACTCCCATTTCAGTTATTATTAGATCTACTTCTCCTGCTGCTGTTAGAGGTAGATTACATTCTTTTAATATTTTTGGATTGCCTTTAACTGTATGTTCCATAGCTACAATAACCTTCTTAGCTCCAACTACTAAGTCCATAGCTCCACCCATTCCTGGAACCATTTTGCCAGGAATCATCCAGTTTGCAAGGTTTCCTTTTCCGTCTACTTGTAGTGCACCTAGAACTGTCATGTCGACATGTCCGCCACGAATTATAGCAAAGGATGTAGCACTATCAAAGAATACTCCACCTTCTTTTATAGTTACCGGCATGCCACCAGCATTAACTATATCCTTATCTTCTTTTCCTTCTTCTGGTGCTGGTCCTAAACCAACAAATCCATTTTCTGATTGGAAAGTAACGTCCATACCTTCTGGTACATAGCTAGCAACCATTGTTGGAAGTCCAATACCTAAGTTAACTACATCACCATCATGTAATTCTTTAGCAACCCTTTTAGCTATAAAAGCTTTTCTTTCTTTCTTATCCATTATTTGTCACCTCCAACTATGTAATCAACAAAGATTCCTGGAGTTACAACTTCATTTTGATCTATTTCTCCAACTTCTACTAGATTTTCAGCTTCAACTATTACTAAATCAGCAGCTGATGCCATTACAGTGTTGAAAGTTCTAGTTGATCCTCTATAAACAATATTACCTTTTTTATCAACTTTATGGCCAAGTAATAAAGCAACGTCAGCTTTTAATGGTTTTTCTAATAAATAAGTTACACCATCTACTTCTACTTTTTCTTTTCCTTCTTCTATTACAGTACCAACTCCTGTTGGAGTTAAAAATCCACCAAGACCTGCTCCTGCTGATCTTATTCTTTCTGCTAGTGTTCCTTGAGGAATAAGATGTACTTCCATTTCACCAGCATTCATTTGATTTCCTGTTTCCTTATTTGTTCCAATATGGCTTGCATATAAAGTCTTAACTTGTTTATTAACTACTAGTTTACCAACTCCTGAATCTACGAATCCTGTATCATTACTTATTATAGTTAAGTCTTTAACTCCCTTTTCAACTAGTGCATCTACTAATTTATGAGGAGTTCCACAGCTTAAGAAACCACCAATCATAACAGACATACCTTCTTCTATATGACTAATAGCTTCTTCTATAGTCACTACTTTATCCATGATGAGCACCTCCATATATTTTATTTATTCACAAAACTTATAAACATGCATTATAATCTTATCAATATTATATTATATCAATTTGTTAATTTATTTTCAAACATTTTGTAGCTTTTTGTCAAATCTATTTAAATAAAATAGCTTGTACAATGGCTGTAATAAGGTTTACAGCCATTGTAAATTTATAGATATTATTTTCACAACTTCTAAATATTTATTAATATTATTAACTTTTTTATTATCTTTTAACAATTAATGAAGTTCCTTGTCCTCCACCAATACATAGTGTAGCTAAACCAAGTTTTGAATCTCTCTTAGCCATTTCATATAATAATGTAACAAGTATTCTTGCTCCTGAAGCTCCTATTGGGTGACCTAATGCTATAGCTCCACCATTTACATTAGTTTTTTCTAAATCTAATCCTAATTCTTTAACTACTGCTAATGATTGGGCTGCAAAAGCTTCATTTGCTTCTACTAAATCCATATCTTCAATAGTTAGATTTGCTTTTTCTAATGCTTTTCTTGATGCTGGTATTGGGCCAGTTCCCATAATGCTTGGATCTACTCCTGCTGAAGCATAGGATACTATAGTTGCTAATGGTTTAACTCCTAATTCTTCTGCTTTTTCTTTTGACATAACAACTAATGCTGCTGCACCATCATTAATTCCTGAAGCATTACCAGCAGTTACAGTACCATCTTTTTTAAATGCTGGCCTCAATTTTGCCATTCCTTCTATAGTACTACCAAATCTTGGATGTTCGTCAGTATCTACTACTACAGGATCACCCTTTCTTTGAGGCACTTCTACAGGAACTATTTCATCTTTAAATCTTCCAGACTTAATAGCTTCTTCAGCTCTTAATTGGCTATTTAATGAAAATTCATCTTGTTCTTCTCTAGTAAGATTCCATTGTTCCGCTACATTTTCGGCAGTAATACCCATATGATAATCATTGAATATATCCCAAAGCCCATCATGAATCATATAATCTACTACTTTTCCATCGCCCATTCTTTGGCCCCATCTAGCATTATTTAATAAATATGGAGCTCTACTCATATTTTCTGTTCCACCTGCTACAACTACATCAGCATCTCCAGCCATTATAGCTTGTGCTGCTAATTCAACAGTTTTAAGTCCTGAACCACAAACTTTATTTACTGTAAAGGATGGTACTTCTACTGGAATTCCAGCACGAACTGATACTTGTCTAGCCACATTTTGACCTAACCCAGCTTGAAGAACATTACCAAAAATTAATTCATCAACTTGATCTTCTTTAATTCCAGCTCTTTTTATAGCTTCTTTTACTGCAACAGTTCCTAAATCTACTGCTGCTACATTTTTAAATGAACCTCCAAAAGTTCCAATAGGTGTTCTAACTGCACTTGCAATAACAACTTCTTTCATAATGTATACCTCCCATTTATAATTATATTTATTTTATTATATATTATATGTGCATTGCACAAGTGGCACATATAATATATGCAAACTACATGCCAAGTTTTTTTAAAAAATCGAGTTATACATTTAATATATATTCCATATTACTATTCCATATTACATAAATATCGTTATTAAAATAACAATCTTCGTGAAAAAAATAACTTGTTTTTGTTTGATTCTTTCTACTTAATTATAACATATTCATTATATAATTCAAACAATTTTCTACATTTTACTATTTAAATTGTTCTAAAATAATTTGAACAATTCGCTGTGATGCCTTCCCGTCTCCATAAGGATTAACTGCATTGGCCATATTATTGTACTCATTTTCACTTGACAAAAGTAAATCTAATTCATTAAAAATATTTTCTTTAATTGTTCCAACTAATCTAGCAGTTCCAGCTGATATACCTTCTGGTCTTTCAGTTTCTTTTCTTACAACTAATACAGGTTTGCCTAGGCTAGGAGCTTCTTCTTGTAATCCACCAGAATCTGTAACTACTATATGGGCTTTTGCCATTAAATTTGTAAAAGGTTCATAGTCCAATGGTTCAATTAAATGGACATTGTTATTTCCATCAAATACTTTATTTGCAATATTTCTAACCTTAGGATTTAAATGAACTGGAAATACTACTTCCACGTCATCATATTTTTTTGTTATTTCATCTACTGCATTAAATATATTTTCCATAGGACTACCTATATTTTCTCTTCTATGAGAAGTAAGTAAAATAACTCTTTTATTTTCAAAATCTATATTATTTAATAATTCATCCTTAAATACATAATTTTCTTTCACTACATGGAATAATGCATCTATAACTGTATTTCCAGTTATGAATATTTTTTCTTCAGGATAACCTTCTTTAAGTAAATTTTCCCTACTCTCATTTGTAGGAGCAAAATGATAATTAGTTACAATTCCTGTAAGCTTTCTATTAGCTTCTTCTGGATAAGGAGAGTATATATTTCCACTCCTAAGTCCTGCTTCTACATGTCCTACTTTTACTTTTTGATAGAAAGCTGCTAATGCACCTGCAAATACAGTAGTAGTATCTCCTTGGACTAACAGTAAATCTGGCTTAGTTTTTATAATTATCTCTTCTAATCCTTCCAATCCCTTAGTAGTTATTTCCGTTAGACTTTGTCCAGGTTTAAATATGTCTAAATCATAATCTGGCTTTATTTTGAAAATATCTAATACCTGATCTAGCATTTCCCTATGCTGAGCAGTTACACATACTATATTTTCAATTTCTTCCACATCTTCCATTGCTTTTACAATAGGAGCCATTTTTATTCCTTCTGGCCTAGTTCCAAATACAGTCATTACTCTAATCTTTTCCATTTATATCCCCCTATTTTTTATTTCTTTCCATTTCTTCTTTTGTTTTCAACACATAATTTCCCAGCAAATATTATAGTAAGTAAAATAATTATACCTGATATAATTACTACTTGCCCACTATTAAATTTAGATACAGCTACTGCACAAAATCCAAATAACCCACTTATTAAATACATTATAAAAACAGTCTGTTTTTGATTTAATCCTTTATTAAGAAATTTGTGATGAAGATGTTCTTTATCCGCCTCCATTATGGACTTGCCATTTAACAATCTTCTAAATATTGCAAAAGTAGTATCAAAAATAGGCAGACCTAGAACTATTATAGGAGCTACTATGGCTATAGCAGCTGCACTTTTCATCACTCCTTCTATCGTTACAGTTGAAAGCATAAATCCTAAAAATAATGCTCCTGTATCTCCCATGAATATTTTAGCCGGATTGAAATTAAAGGGCAAAAAACCTAAGCATGCACCAGCTATTATAGACGATATAATCATAATATGTATATATGAACTATTCATTATACCATTTGCATTATAAGCAATAAAGACTAATGATAAACTAGCTATCATAGCTACCCCAGCTGCCAATCCATCAAGTCCATCTATTAAATTCAATGTATTAGTTATTCCAACTACCCAAAAAATAGTAAATGGAATAGAAAGCCATCCTAGATATATAAGGGTATTTTCCTTTGAAAATGGATTAGTTATAAAATCAATCTTCACATCCCCAGATATAATGACTAAACTTGCAGCTATTTGAAAAATCAGCTTCATTCTAGGACTTAAATCCATTGAATCATCAATTATCCCTGAAGCAACTATTATGCTACTACCAATAATTATAGAAACTAAAGTCCTATCTAGCGGTATGAATATAATTGCCGAAATAACTGTAGCTATATATATAGCCAATCCTCCTAGTAAAGGAACAGGCTTTTTGTGAACCCTTCTACCATCCTTTGGTATATCTATAGCTCCAATTTTATATGCGACTTTCTTTGCAACTGGTGTCATAAAAAATGAAATCAATGTTGCTGCTATAAATGGAATCAAAAATCTTGCCATAATTATTTATCGCTCCTTCGGAACTCCCTTTTAAGATTTTATAATAATTATTTTAATAAGTCAAAGCTTATCTTTATATTGTTCAACATAAGTTTTAAATATCCTTTTTAAAAAAATTAAAAAGATGGAGTATATACTCCATCTTTTATAAACATTTTACCACTTTTTATATTATTTTTCTACTATTAGAATTTCTTCTTAAATTTTATAATAATTATTTCAACAAGTCAAAACTTATTTTTCAATATTATCTAACATATATCTCGGATGTTCTTTTTATATCTATCTTTCTTCAGTTGTACATGATCTTAAACTTAATTCTTCTGAAGTACTTCCTTGCTTTTTAATTTTTACATCAGGTTCTGATGGTATATCAAAACTAGGTATAAATCTATCCCAACCCGTACGAGTGAAAACTATCATGGAAACAACTGCAATAATACCCATGAAATTATACTTTATAATATCTGTAGCTTGAAATTTGTGCAGAGGATAAACTGCAGATGCAATTCCAATATAGAAATTCACATACACATGCCATGGAATAAGCTGGGAGCCAAATACACCTAATGAACTTCCAAAGGCTGCATTTCTAAGTCTTAGTTTATACATATCCTCTTTACTAGCTTCCACATTATCATCTGTAAGAGTTTTGATAATAGGTCCAATAGTTACTATTTGTGCCATTTCATCAGAAAGAGCCGCATTGCCTAGTAGACAAAGTAATGCATTACAAGTCATAAGTTGTTTTACACTCTCAACTCTATTTGCTATGAAATTAGATAGTGGTGCAAAAGCATCCATTTTAGTCATAATTCCACCAAAAGCTCCTACCCACATCATCATCACTATAACCCAGCTTCCTGCCTCTGAAAATCCAGAATATATTAACCCTTCTTTTCCTAGAATTTGAGTAATTTCGGTAACTGTCCCTGCAAACGATCCTAATATTAAAGATGTTGCTATTCCAATACCTAGACAAGCTATTGTTGGTAATCCTTTAACTGCAACTACTATAACAAGTATTAAAGGAATAATCATATAAAATGGTACTCCTGTTTTTACCTGATTTAAAAGGACTATAGCAGAAGGGTTTTCAGATTCTAAAGCTTTCCAAACTTCTCCTGGAATTTGATTGATAGCCTCGGCTGCATTTGCTGTTGTATTAGGTAATCCCATTCCAACACTTACTACAAAAAACAATACTGCAGTAAGTACTAAACATAATATAGCCCATACTCCTTGATGCTTAATTCTATCAATTACTTCTACATCTTGGATACCAGAGCTTACTACTGTAGTATCAGAAATAAGTCCAATGTTATCACCAAAACATGCTCCACCTGCAACTGCAGCAGTTGTAAGTAAAAGATTTCCATCTACTATGTGATTCAACCATAAAAATATAGGTGCACATGCTGCAAATGTTCCCCAAGATGTACCTGTTGCTACTGAAAGAACACTAGTTACAATAAGTCCAGTTACAGCTACCGTTTTTCCAGTAAGCCCTAATTTTAAAGCCATATTTATTATAGCTGCTCCTACACCTGTAGCCATAAAACATTCTGCCATAGCATAAGCCATCATTAAAATAAAAAATACTAATTGCATTTCTTTTACATTATCTACTGCACAATCGAGTATTTCTTCAAAAGAAACCTTTTCAGTAAAATGTGCTATAACTGCAGCATAGATAGTAGCTATTGGGGAGGCTAATAGTGCATCCATTCCTCCAATCATTAATCCTGCCATTAAAAACACTGGTGAAAGTCTTAACAAAGCCATTTAAAAATCTCTCCTTTTAGTTAGTTAGTATTTTAGTTAGTACAAATTTTAATAAATATTTATATATGGACTCAAATGCAAACCCTTTCCAGAATGAGAAAGCGAATACATCTAAGTACTAGTAAATGATTGTTGATATAAGTATTTAAGCCATGTAGATTCCTATATTTAAATAAATATTATTATATTTAAAAGAGAATACTAAATTCTCAAATTTTCTATTTAAAGATTTTATCCTATTTTTCTATATAAGTCAATTGAGCAAAAATTGTTAAAATAAACACAACAATTATAACAAAAATACAGAAAGCTCTTGTAAATAGTAGTTATATAAAGAATTAACTTACTAAAAAAACTATCTTAAAGTAATTAATTACTTTAAGATAGTTTTTTTGAAATTTATATTATTTTTCTACTGCTAATTCTTTTTTCTTCAGCTTTACTTCTGGCTCTGATGGCATTGCAAATTTAGGTATGAATCTATCCCATCCTGTACGAGTTAGAACTACTATAGATATTACAGCTATCATAGCCATAAAATTGTATTTAATAATATCTGTATTTTTAAACTGATGCAATGGATAAACTGCTGTAGCGATCCCTACGTAGAAACTTATATACACATGCCATGGTATAAGTTGGGAACCAAATACTCCTAATGCATCTCCAAAAGTTGCATTTCTAAGTCTTAATTTATACATATCTTCTTCACTAGCTTCTACATTGTCATCTGTAATAGTTTTTATAATAGGTCCAATAGTTACTATTTGTGCCATTTCATCAGAAAGAGCTGCATTTCCTAAAATACAAAGAAGAGCATTCCAAGTCATAAGTTGTCTTACAGACTTTGCTTTCCTTGCTATAAATTTGGATATTGGAGCAAAAGCATCCATTCTAGCCATTATTCCACCAAAAGCTCCTACCCACATCATCATTACTATAACCCAACTTCCTGCATCCGCAAATCCAGTATATATTAACCCTTCTTTTCCTAGAATTTGAGTAATTTCGGTAACTGTCCCTGCAAACGATCCTAATATTAAAGATGTTGCTATTCCAATACCTAGACAAGCTAGCGTTGGTACTCCCTTAATTGCAACTGCTATAACAAGTATTAATGGAATAACCATGTAAAATGGTACCCCTTCTTTTACTTGATTTAAAAGAGTTACAGCAGAAGCATTTTTTTCTTGTAAAACTCCCCATACCTCTTCTGGAACCTGATCAATAGCCTCCTCTGGATTACCTTTTACATTAGGTAGTCCCATTCCAACACTTACTCCAAAAAATATTATTGCTGCAAGAACTAAACAAATTATAGACCATGCTCCTTGATGCCTAATTCTATCAATTACTTCTACTCCTTGAATACCGGAGCTTACTACTGTAGTATCAGAAATAAGTCCAATGTTATCACCAAAACATGCTCCACCTGCAATAGCTGCTGTAGTAAGTAAAAGATTTCCATCTACTATATGGTTTAACCATAAAAATATAGGTGCACATGCTGCAAATGTTCCCCAAGATGTGCCTGTTGCTACTGAAAGAATACTAGTTACAACAAGTCCAGTTACAGCTACCGTTTTTCCAGTAAGTCCTAATTTTAAAGCTATATTAATAATAGCAGCTCCTACTCCTGTAGCCATAAAACATTCTGCCATAGCATAAGCCATCATTAAAATAAAAAATACTAATTGCATTTCTTTTACATTGTCAACTGATGCTTCTAAACTATCTTGAAAAGAAACCTTTGAGGTTACTCTTGCTATAATAGCAGCGTATACTGTAGCTATTGGTGCGGCTAATAGTGCGTTAATGCCTCCAATCATTAATCCTGCCATTAGAAACACTGGTGATAGTTTTAACAAGGTCATTAGATATCTCTCCTTTTATTTTTTTATTTTAGTTATTAGAGATTAATGAATAAAATATTTATATGTAAACTCTCCTTACATAAGGAGAAGTCATACATCTTAGTATAGCTACATAATCAAGGGTAAAACTTATTACATCGCCAATTTTATAGTCCATATCACAATTAGTTATATTTAAAATTAAATGGTCACTACTACTTCCAAGTATATTTATATCTTTGTTGTCTGGAATCATAAATTCAGGATCACAATCTTGCTTTCCTATAGCACATATAGCCCTTTTCATCATTCCTTTATCCTCAAAAGTTGGAACATTTCTAAAAGCATCCATTGCTTTTTCTCCTATAGGCATAGAAGGTTTTTCTTGTATTTCCACAATTTCAGCCTTTAGTTTAAAAGCATCATTATAAGTATTTGGTATCATTGTCCAAGTTACCTCTACTAAACCAAGAAGTATAGATGTACCAAGTCTCATTTGGTTTATACCTTTTGGTAATCCACCATTTTGTATCAAACATAGAGAACTTGAATTCCCACCAGATATAAGCTCTAATTCTATATTAAATATTTTTTCTATTTCTTCTTTAATTTTTACAAGTTCACCCATATTTTCTTCAGAAGGAATAATTGCACCATAACAAGTTAAATTAGTACCTATCCCTACTAACTTAACACCTTCTAATTCTAATATTTTTTCAACTGTTTTAAGAATTTCACCTTTATTTTTATAAAAAATTCCTTCTCTTAAATCTCCTAAATCCACCATCAAAACAATTTCATGAATCTTTCCTGCCTTTATAGCCTCTTTAGATATAGCCCTTATTGTTTCTATTTGTGAATTAAGGGATATATCTGCAAACTCAACTAAGTTTTCTACCTCACTTATACCTGGAAGCCTTAAAAGCATTTTCTTAGCAGGTATATCTTTAAACTTTGCTAAATTATCCAATTTAGAGTCACCTAATATACCTATTCCTCCATCTACCATAGCTTTTGCAAGTTCAGTAGAGCCACTAGATACTTTAGTTACACCAACTGGATTTACTCCATGATTTCTACATATATTGGATACTACTTTTGTATTATGTTTTATTTTTTCAAGATTGACTTCAATAAATGGATATTTCAATATTCTTTCCCCCATTTTAATTTGATTTTAAAATAAAAATTATTTAGACAGGATTTAGAAAACGTTTTTTTAAAAGATTAAAATTAGACATGATGTCTTATAATACCTCTACAATCGACTCGTTTATATTTTAACATATTTTTTTCCACAATGCATGTATTTTTTTATGAAGATTTGTTTACAAATGTTTTTATGTAAGTACTTTATTCTACAAATATCACAAAAATCCTTTATTTTCTCAAAAATTTTACAATTATATTAAATATTTAATATAATGTTTTATTATATATTGATTATACCAATATACTTTATATATTTATAGTCAATATTTTTTAGTAAATTATCCAAATTATCCAAAAAGAAATCCACTTCAATATTGAAGTGGATTTCTTTTTATTATTATTTAGTTCCAAATAGTCTATCTCCTGCATCTCCAAGACCAGGAATTATATATGCATCCTCATTTAATCTTTCATCTACTCCAGCTACATATATATCCACATCTGGATGGGCTTTTGAAACTTCTTCTAACCCTTCTGAAGCTGCAATAAGATTCATTAGTTTGATATTAGTAGCACCTTTATTTTTTAGAAATTGAATAGCAGCTACTGCTGATCCTCCTGTTGCAAGCATAGGATCTAATACTATAAGCTCTCTTTCCTCAATATCTTGAGGAAGTTTGCAATAGTATTCTACAGGCTTGAAAGTTTCAGGATCTCTATAAAGACCTACATGTCCAACTTTAGCTGCTGGCAATAAATTCAACATGCCATCTACCATACCTAATCCCGCTCTAAGTATAGGAACTAGTCCTAGTTTTTTCCCTGCTATTACCTGAGATTTTGTTTCAGCAACAGGAGTTTCAATATTAATATCTTCAAGAGGAAGATCTCTTGTTACCTCATAAGCCATTAACATAGAAACCTCTTTTACTAGTTCTCTAAATTCTTTAGAACCAGTATTTTTATCTCTTATAAAAGTTAATTTATGCTTGATCAGTGGATGATCTAAAATTACTACCTTTCCCATAAACAAGACTCCTTCCATATAGTTTAAGTTTTTCTCTTAAAAATCCTTATACATTATAACATATACTTAGTCTCTATGTCAGAAATTTTATCCACTCTTCTTTTATGTCTTTCACCTTGGAAACTTGCTTTAAGCCAAGTAGAAACTATTTCTAAAGCTAAATCTTTCCCTATTACTCTTCCACCTAATGCAAGAACTTGTGCATTATTATGTTCTACAGACATTCTGGCTGAGTAAGTATCACTACATAATGCACACCTTATGCCCTTTACTTTATTGCAAGATATAGATATGCCTATACCTGTTCCACAAATAACTATTCCTCTATCACATTCCCCATCTTTCACAGCTTCTGCTACTTTCTTTCCAAATTCAGGATAATCAACTGAATCTAAAGAATTGGTACCATAA
The DNA here is from genome assembly GCF_024623155.1 of Anaerosalibacter massiliensis. NCBI lineage: Bacteria > Bacillati > Bacillota > Tissierellia > Tissierellales > Sporanaerobacteraceae > Anaerosalibacter > Anaerosalibacter massiliensis. The sequence continues at coordinate 15,405 of NZ_JANJZL010000008.1, read as the reverse complement.
TCAATATATTCTACTCCTTCCTTTTCCAAAAAAACTTTAACTTCTTCTTTCAATTCATATCCTCCATGATCTGAACCTATAGCTACTTTCATAAATATTCCTCCTATTTCTATATTTTTTCTACAATTTTTTCTAAAGCTTCTTTTATCTCATCTTTAGCCTCATTATAAGCCCTAAGACCTTTTCCATAAGGGTCTATTATATCTTCTTCAACTCCAAAGGCATATTCCTTTAAAGTATAAATTTTCTCCTTCACTAGGGGATAAGTTCTTAATAATATATTTTTATGTCCACTAGTCATAGTAAGTATCAAATCTGATTCTTCTAAAAGTTTTCTATCAATCGTTTTAGATCTATGATTAGAAATATCTATTCCTTCTCTTTTTAAAATTTCTATAGCTTCCCTACTAGCACTATTTCCTTCCATTGCAAATACTCCAGCAGATTTTACATTTACATTTCTTATTTCTTTTCTGTCTAATAAATCTTTAAAAAGTCCCTCTGACATACTACTCCTACAAGTATTCCCTGTACAAACAAAAAGAATTTGCTTCAAAATTCTTCTCTCCTTTACACCTTTATTATATTTCCGCCACAAGCTTTTTTCATTCTATTCATAATAGCTGTTCCAATACCTGTAGTATCTACTCCTTCAGCTAATATTATATCTACATTTAAATCATCAAATTGTCTCAATACTTTAAATAAATTTTTAGCTATTGTGTCTTTTTCTTTCCTACTTCCTACTACTAGTATATTTTCACCACTATATTCTTTTTTTGTCTCCTCAGTTGCCATTATACCCAGTTTTTTTCCTTCTTCTTCTGCTTTTTTAGAATATTTTTTTATTGCAGAAGGAATATCTTCTATATTTCCCGAGAAAACTATCATTTTAGCCTTTGGTGCATAATGCTTATATTTCTGTCCTGGAGATTTAGGAACTATGTCTTCATCATCCTTTATTATACTTTGATCATATTCAACTTTGGGAAATATTTTTATTAGATCTTCATAAGTTACTCCACCAGGTCTAAGTATAGTAGGTATGTCCTGGGAAATATCTAGTACAGTAGACTCTACTCCTATTCCAGTATCTCCTCCATCTATAATCATATCTACTCTTCCATACAAATCTCTAATAACATGTTCTGCATTTGTTGGACTTGGCTTGCCTGAAAGATTGGCACTAGGAGCTGCAATAGGTACTTTTGAATATTTTATGATTTCCGAAGCTATCTTGTGTTTAGGCATCCTAATAGCTACAGTTGATAGCCCTCCTGTTAGTTTTTTAGATACTTTCTCACTCTTTTTAAATATAAGAGTAAGAGGGCCAGGCCAAAAACTTTCCATAACTTTCTTTGCCTTTTTATCTACAGTTTCCACTAGTAGATACACTTCTTCTACATTATTTACATGGAGAATTAAAGGATTGTCTTGAGGCCTTCCCTTAGCTATAAATATTTTATCTATTGCCTTATCATCAAAACTATTAGCACCTAAACCATAAACTGTTTCTGTAGGAAAAGCTACTACTCCTCCTTTTTTAATTATATCTGCAGCTTTGTAGATTGTCTTTATATCTGGATTATCTTTTTCTACTTTTTCTACAATAGTTTCTATTCTAACCATTATATCCCTTCTCCTTATTATCTTTTCTTCTAACTATATATTATACACGAATTCTTTAATATTAAGTAGCTTTTTAGTTCTTTATATTCATATATAAGAATAATAATAAAATAGACAATAGTTTAGGAGGTAGATCATGGAAAATATTTTAACTATTACTTTAGTGGGCTTTTTTGTAGGAATGGTTGGCACTGGAATTGGAGGTCTATTTGCTCCTTTTATTAAAGGAACAAACCAAAAGTATGTTAGTTCTTTACTTGGACTTACTGGAGGAATTATGCTAAGTATTGTAGCTTTTGAACTTCTACCTCAATCTTATATATTAGGTGGGATAATCACAGAAATAGTTGGGATATTGGTTGGAATTATTTTAGTTGTTTCTATAGAGGAAATGACTTCTAAAAAAGATTACGATTCCCTTTTCAAAAGTGGAATTGTTTTAAGTATAAGCATGGGAATACATAATTTACCTGAAGGATTGGCTATAGGTTCAAGTTTCATGGCTGATAATGAAATGGGAATCACTCTAGCATTAGCAATACTTATTCACAATCTTCCAGAAGGCCTAGCACTAGCTATACCTCTTAAGGCAGGAAAGCTTTCTAATTTAGAAATAATTTTAATTACATTCTTTGTAGGAATTCCTACTGGAATAGGTAGCTTCATAGGTGCTTATGTTGGAACTGTATCTAATTTTTTAATATCTTTTTGTTTAGCACTTGCAGGAGGAACTATGCTCTATATAATATGTAATGATTTAATTCCAAATGCCAAAGATTTACATAGTGGAAGAACTGCCACTGTATGGATAATTATTGGCTTCATACTAGGCATGATAACAGTTTTTTAGTTATACTAATAAAAAAACCCTTCCATTGGAAGGGCTCTCTGATTTTAACCTACTTGTTTTAATTTTTCAGCTTGGTCTGTTGTTATGAGTGCATCTATTATTTCTTCAATATCTCCATCTAAAAATCCTTCTAATCTATGAATAGTCATATTAATTCTATGGTCTGTTACCCTACCTTGTGGAAAATTATAAGTTCTTATTCTTTCACTTCTATCGCCTGAACCTACTTGACTTCTTCTTTCCTGAGCAATTTCTGCATTTTGTTCCGTCATAAGTTGATCATAAAGTCTAGCCTTAAGAATCTTCATGGCTTTATCTCTATTCTTATGTTGAGATTTTTCATCTTGACAGGATACTACCATTCCTGTAGGTAAATGGGTGATTCTAACTGCTGAATCAGTGGTATTTACACTTTGACCACCATTTCCTGAAGAACGAAATACATCTATTCTTATATCATTTGGATTGATTTCCAAATCTATATCTTCAGCCTCTGGAAGAACTGCCACTGTAGAAGTAGATGTGTGTATTCTACCACTAGCCTCAGTTTCTGGTACCCTTTGGACCCTATGAACACCACTTTCATATTTTAACTTACTATAAGCACCTTTTCCCTTAATCATAAATATTACTTCTTTAAATCCACCAATACCTTGATTGTTTGAATCCATCATTTCAACTTTCCAACCTTGTTTTTCTGCGTACATAGAATACATTCTGAAAAGATCTCCTGCAAATAATCCTGCTTCATTTCCTCCAGCTCCAGCTCTTATTTCTACAATAACATTCTTATCATCATTTGGATCCTTAGGTATAAGTAGTATTTTAAGTTCCTCTTCTAAAGCTTCAACTTCTAATTCTAATTCAGATATTTCTCCCTTTAGCATTTCTTTAAATTCATCATCTAATTTTTCCTTAAGCATTTCTTTATCTTCTTCTAAAGTTTCTAAAGCCTTATTGTATTCCCTATATTTCATAACTATAGGCTCTATTTCTGCATGTTCCTTAGCAAGCTTTTGCCATTCTTTTGTATCTTCTATTACTTTAGGATCAATTATTTTTTGGCTAAGTTCTTTATAATCATTTTCCAAAAAATCTAATTTGTCTATCATATTTTCACCTCCAAAATTTTTCATCTATATATAAATACACTCATAATCTAAAAAAGTAATACTCCTGCTACTCCTGCCAATACAATGGATAAAATAGGATGAATGTTTTTAAAAGATATTAAATAAAATAGTACCACTCCTATTATAACACTCTTAAAATCTATAAATGCATTTCTTGCTACACTAATACTTGCTGATATGATAAGTCCTAAAACTACTGGTCTTATACCTATAAAAGCCCAATCTACATAGGGTGAATCTTTAAATTTTGATAAAAAATGAGCTATTAAAATTATTATCACAAAGGAAGGTAGTACTACAGCAGTAGTTGCCAATATAGAACCTAAAATTCCTCCTACTTTGTATCCTAAAAAAGTAGCAGAATTTATGGCAATAGGTCCTGGAGTCATTTCTACTATAGCTAATATATCTATAAACTCTTTATTAGTTAACCAGCCATGAACCTCTATTGCTTCATTCTGAATAAGTGGAACCATAGCATATCCACCACCAAACGTAAAAGCTCCTATTTTTAAAAATGATAAAAAAAGTTTTAATAATTCCATTATTTCTTCTCCCTATTTTTATAGTATCCTATAGAGCCAAAGGCTGCTACAAGTATTATAATTATTGGACTTACATTGAATACAACTACAGCCAAAACTGTAATTAAGCCAATGGCTAACATATATTTATTAACATTCATACCTTTTCCAATTTTATATACTGCTGAGAAAACTAAAGCTGCTACTGCTGGTCTTATTCCTAAAAATGCTTTTTCTGCTATAGCATTATTTCTATATTTCCAAAGGGATGTTACAATTAAAAGTATGATTAAAAAAGAAGGCAGAACGGTACCTAATGTACAGACAATAGAACCTTTTACACCTTTTAATTTATATCCTACATAAGTACTTGTATTTACTGCCACAGGTCCTGGTGTTACTTCAGCTATTGCCAATATATCAACAAATTCTTCATCACTAAGCCATTCTTTTTTTTCTACCACTTCATCTTGAATAAGTGGAACCATAGCATATCCACCACCAATAGTAAAAGCCCCTATCTTAAAAAAAGTTTTAAACATTTCAAAGTACATAATATTCCCCCTTTATGGCACTCTTCCAACTACTACTCTATCTAATCCTTGAAAATCCTTTATTATATATATATCCTTAAATCCATTTTCATTGAACAATCTTTTCACATAAGTGCCTTGATCATAACCTATTTCAACTGCTAATATCCCTTCTCTTTTTAGATATTCTTTACTATCTGGTACTATTTTTTCATAATATGAAAATCCTGACTCTCCTCCATCTAATGCATTTTTAGGCTCATGTTCTCTTACTTCTATTTGTAGTTTAGATATATCTTCTGTAGGTATATATGGAGGGTTTGATACTATTATATCTACTTTTCCTTCCAATTGTAAAGTTTTTATTCCATTAAATAAATCTCCTTTATAGAATTTTACCTTGTTGTTTAGTTTGAATTTATCTCTATTTATTTTAGCTACTTTTAAAGCTTTATCATCTATATCCACTGCAAAGACTTTTATATTTTCTAAATAATATGCAAGAGTCAAGGCTATACAACCGCTTCCAGTACCTAATTCTACTATATCTAAATATTCATTTTTAAATTCTTCATTTACCTTATTTATAATCCATTCAACTAATATTTCCGTATCTGGCCTAGGAACGAGGACTCCTTCTTCTATATAAAAATTCAGACCATAAAATTCTTTTTCTTTTAAAATATAACTTAAAGGCCAACCTTCTTTTCTCTTTTCTATGAAATCTAAAAACTTATCCACAATTTCCTTATTAACTTCCTCATTACCATGTGTATAAATATAGCTTTTATCTACATTTTGTAGATAAGATAGTATAATTATAGATTCAGATATAGGATCTAAATATTCTCTCTTTCCTAATTCTTTAACTCCTAATTTTAAAAGTTCATTTATTTCCACAAATCATCCTCCTTATCCTTTACTAAAACACCTTTCAATGCTTCAATGGCTACTTCAATTTGCTCATCATCTGGTTCTCTAACTGTAGCAATTTTTTGCAGCATAAGTCCAGGATAGGATAGTATATAGGCAAATATTCCATTACTCCTACCTATAATTTTATTTATTTCATAAGATATTCCCGCTATTATAGGAAGCATGAGAAGCCTTATTAGAAACCTTTTAACTGGATTTGGCCATCCAAATAAAGATAGTACCAAAACACTTACTATCATTACCATAAATAAAAAGCTAGTGCCGCATCTAGGATGTAATATAGGATATTTCTTTACATTTTCTACTGTTAATTCTTCTTCATTTTCATAACAATGAATTGTTTTATGTTCTGCACCATGATATTCAAAAACTCTTCCTACATCTTCTATTTTTGAAATAATTATTACATATATTAAGAAAAATATTATCCTTATTAACCCTTCTATAAGGTTTAAAACTATAGGGCTTTTTACAGTTTTTTTTACTAAACTTGTTAAAAACATAGGCCCTGCCATAAATACTACTATTACTATTAATAATGAAAATAATAGAGAAAAAATTATCTCGGCAGTTTCAGATTTATCTTTAAAGACTTTTTCAAAAAAACTTTCAGATTCATCTTCTATATCTTCTTCATAAAATTCTGCTGAATACATTAAAGTCTTAGTTCCTACAATCATTGCCTCTACTAATCCAACTATTCCTCTTATAAAGGGTAGTTTAAAAAGTTTATTTCTAGAAGCTATATTATCTATTTTTTCTTTTTTGATTTCTATTTCATTGTCTGGCTTTCTTATTGCTATAGCTATATCTTTAGGTCCTTTCATCATGACTCCTTCTATAACAGCTTGCCCTCCAATAGTAGTCATATGTTTTGGAATCCTTTTTATATCTTTTATTTTCAATTTAAAACCCTCCAAATCTTTTATAAAGTTATTATACCATATAAAATTTATTGGATACAATTTTCATATTTTACCTAATTTTAGACAAAAATAAAGGCTAGATATAAGCATCTAACCTATTATTAAGAAACATTTATTCCAAACCATATTTTTTCTTGAATTTTTCAACACGTCCACCTTTTTCAGCAAACTTTTGACGGCCTGTAAAAAATGGATGACATTCTGAACAAACTTCAACTCTCAATTCCTTCTTAGTTGAACCAGTTTTAAATGTATTTCCACAAGCACAATGTACTGTAGCTTCGTAATATTCTGGATGTATTTCTTTTTTCACGATGCTCACCTCTCTTTTACACATTTCAACTCATATATTATAGCACAATAGAGTATCTATTTCAACTTCTTAAGACCAAATTTTTTTCCTCATAATCTCTATGAAAGTATTATTATCTTCAGTTTGCATAAGGTCTTCTGTTATAGTTTCTGTCACATCTTGAGTAGGGGAATTGCCTAAGGCTTTTCTTATACCCCAAATAGTTTCAAGTTCTTTTTGATTTAATAGAAGTTCTTCTCTTCTAGTACCGGATTTGTTTATATCAATGGCAGGGAAAATTCGTTTTTCTGAAAGTTTTCTATCTAAATGAATCTCCATATTTCCTGTCCCTTTAAATTCTTCAAAAATTACATCATCCATTCTACTGCCTGTTTCAACTAATGCAGTAGCTAATATAGTTAAACTTCCACCTTCCTCTAGATTTCTTGCTGCTCCAAAAAATCTTTTTGGTTTATGTAATGCACCTGGATCTAATCCTCCTGAAAGGGTTCTGCCGGTTGCAGGAATAGTTAAGTTGTAAGCTCTGGCAAGTCTTGTAATACTATCTAGAAGTATTATTACATCTTTCCCATGTTCCACAAGTCTTTTTGCTCTTTCAAGCACTATTTCTGCTACTTTTGTATGATGTTTTGGAAGCTCATCAAAAGTAGAATATACTACATCACCTTTTACTGATCTTTTCATATCAGTGACTTCTTCAGGTCTTTCATCTATTAAAAGTACTATTATTTCCATCTCTGGATGATTAATAGAAATAGCATTGGCAACTTTCTTTAGAAGAGTAGTTTTTCCAGCTTTAGGTGGGGAAACTATCATACCTCTTTGGCCTTTTCCTATAGGAGCCATCAAATCTATCATTCTCGTAGAAAGTTCTCGGGGAATTGTTTCAAGATTTAATCTTTCTCTAGGATATATAGGAGTTAGAGTATCAAAATCTGGTCTTTTAGGTGCTGTATCTGGATTTAGACCATTTACGCTTTTTACATATAGAAGGGCTTTATACTTTTCTCCTTGTTTTGGGGGCCTCGTTATACCATATATTTTATCCCCAGTCATTAGTTTAAATCTTCTGATCTGAGAAGGGGATACATATATATCTTCATCTCCAGAAAGATAATTATCACATCTTAAAAAGCCATATCCATCATTATGGATTTCTAGAATTCCCTCTGCTGCATTGATATCATCCATTTGCTCTAATTCTTCTGTAATTTTATTTGGCAAGGCTGATGTATTTATGTCCTTAAGCTTTACATTATTCTTTGGTTTATACGATTTCTTACAGTTCTCTGCTTCTTTTGAATTCTGCTTGGCACTTATCATATCTATCAACTCTCTTTTTTTGTACTTATAAGGGCTCTTAATATCCAAATCTTTAGCAATATCACGTAGCTCTGTAATTTTTTTACCCTCTAATTCTACTTGGGTCAAACAAATCCACCTCCACAATATTTAAAAACTATATCATTCAGAAATAAACTATATAGGAAAATAAGATAGAAAAAGGAAAGGGAAACTCCTGTAGTAGCCTACAGGAATTTATTTAGCATATTCAGGTTTTTTATCTAATTTATGAAGAGCTTCTACAAATCTAATAGTACCTGTTTCAGATCTCATAACTACAGAATAAGTCCTAGCCATATTACTCTCATAATATACTACACCTTTTAAAAGTTCACCATCTGATATACCAGTAGCTGCAAACAATATCTGATTCCCACTAGCTAAATCTTCCATAGTCAATATTTTATCCACATTTGCTCCCATTGATTCACATCTTTTTCTTTCATCATCATTCATAGGATATAACTTTCCTTGAAATTCACCTTCCATACATTTTAAAGCTGCTGCTGCTATTACCCCTTCTGGTGCACCACCTATTCCCATAAGTACATCTACACCAGAATGTTCGAAACATGTAGCTATGGCTGCTGCTACATCTCCATCACTAAATAATTTAATTCTAGCTCCTGTTTCTCTGATTTTTTTTAAAAGCTTATCATGTCTTGGCCTGTCTATCACAGTAACAGTTAAATCTGAAATATCTTTATTTAAAGCTTTTGCCACATTGAATAAATTTTCTTCTACAGATGCATTTATATTTATAGAACCTTTTGCCTTTGGTCCCACTGCTATTTTATCCATATACATATCTGGTGCGTGAAGAAGACATCCTCTAGGGGCTACTGCTACCACAGATAATGCATTTGGAAGACCCTTAGCTACTGATGTAGTTCCATCTAGCGGATCTACTGCAATATCCACTTCAGGGCATCCCTTTTGAGCCTTTCCTATCTGTTCCCCAATATACAACATTGGTGCCTCGTCCATTTCTCCTTCACCTATTACCACTTTTCCATCAATATTCACTGTATCAAACATCTTTCTCATTCCATCTACAGCCGCCTGATCTGCTACTATTTTATCGCCTCTACCAAGATATCTAGCACTTTCCAATGCTGCTGCTTCTGTTACTCTGACTAAATTTAAAGCTAAATTCCTATCCATCTAATAAACCACTCCTTATTTTGGACTTACCCCTTCCCAATCCTTTAAGAACTGTTTTATTCCAAGATTTGTCATAGGATGTTTAACCATTTGCTCAAAAACATTGTAAGGTATAGTAGCTATATGAGAACCTGCCCTTGCAGCACTAAGTACATGCATAGGATTTCTAACACTTGCAGCTATTACTTCTGTTTCTATACCATAATTATTATATATTTCAACTATGTCTTTTACAATATCTATTCCTTCATTTCCTATATCATCCATCCTACCTACAAAAGGACTTACATAACTAGCTCCAGCTTTTGCCGCAAGTAATGCTTGACTTGGAGAGAAAACTAAAGTTACATTAGTTTTTATATTTTCATTACTTAATATTTTAACTGCTTTAAGACCTTCTTTTGTCATTGGTATCTTAATAACTATATTGTCATTTATACTAGCCAATTCCCTAGCCTCTTCAACCATTCCATCACTTTCAAGGGAAATAACTTCTGCACTTATAGGTCCATCTACTATACTAGATATTTCTTTTATAACTTCTTTAAAATCCCTACCTTCTTTTGCAATTAGTGATGGGTTAGTAGTTACACCACATATTACTCCCCAGTTATTTATTTCTCTTATTTCGTCAATATTTGCTGTATCAATAAATAGCTTCATTATAGTTCCTCCTTTATGCTCTTCCAGCTGAACCAAAGACACGCATTTTTTCTGCAACAATCTTACTCATATTGGCTCTAGCAGGTTTTAAAATATTTCTTGGATCAATTTCATCTGGATTTTCCTTTATAAATTCTTTTATTGCATCTGCAAATGCCATTCTTACATCTGTATCTATATTTATTTTGTTAATTCCTAGACTAACTGCCTTTTCAATATCATCATAGGATACTCCACTAGAACCATGTAGTACTAATGGCATATTTGTCATTTTCTTTATAGTTTTTATTCTATCAAAGTCTAATTCTGGCTTTCCTTTATACACACCATGAGCAGTTCCTACTGCTATAGCAAGATAATCTACATCTGTTTCCTTTGCAAATCTCAATGCTTCATCTGGATCTGTCATAGTAGCATCTTTTTCATCTACTTTAATATGGTCTTCTGTACCACCTATTTTTCCTAATTCTGCTTCTACTGATACACCTACTGCATGAGCAATTTCTACTACCTTTTTAGTTAATTCAATATTTTCTTCAAGTGGAAATCTTGAACCGTCAACCATTACTGAGGTAAAACCATTCCTTATACATAACATTACTTGGTCAAAGTCTGTACCATGGTCTAAATGAATTGCTACTGGAACTGTCGCTTTTTCAGCAGCTACCTTAGCTAATTTAGAAATATAATCTATTCCTGCATATTTTATTCCTCCTTGGCTAGCCTGCAATATAACTGGGGATCTAGTTTCTTCAGCAGCATCTATAATAGCTTGGATTATCTCCATATTATTTATATTGAAAGCTCCCACTGCATAACCATTTTTATGTGCATCCTGCAATATCTCTTTACCTGTAACTAACATGTCAAAATCCTCCTTTTTATTTTCCACTTATCATTATGCTAATTCTATTATATCATCTTTTGCCTTATTACACTATTATCTCTCCTTAGTATTTTTGTTTTTTTCAATTATAGAATCAATATAAACAATATTATGCTTGTGCATAACTATCTTTTCTTTCTTTTGCAATACTTCCAAATCTTCTTCTGTCTCTGCATATATTATTTGTATACTATTGCAATTTAAACATCTTAATTCAATTCTATCAAGAAAAACTTCCATTATTATATTACTAATTCCACAATCACAATTAATATTTCTATCTTTACTTAATCTATCTAATTTATTCAAAGAAGCAACTAATATTTTAAAGTTTTTAGAATAATTATCAAATCCTGAACCTGTTAACAATTTTTCAAAATTTATCTCCCGTTCATTTAACAAACTTTTAGCATTCTCTTTCTTTCCTATAAAACATATCTTTATATCTTCCATGCAAAAAATAGTGTTATCCCATCTCAATAACTCTTTGAGAGTATATCTATATATATGTTTGTGCCCACATACAAAACAATTTAACTTTATCCAATAAATTTGATAATCAGTAGTTTTTATGGATACATTTTTTTGGCCACATTTACACCTAAATTCTACTTCTTCATTTCTAGGAATATTAAATATATTTAAATTATATATTTTTATTCTACCGCAAGTATTACATCTTATAAGTAGAGTTCTATGCCCATAAATTACCAAATTAAGCACCTCCTCTACTTTTTTAAATTCTTCATAAACTTTTTAAATCCTTCTATTTGTCGATTTTTCTTTTAAAAAAATTATTAGGTAGAAAAATGATGCTTTCTACCTAATTTTGTCTTTATTTTTTAATATTTTACTTTAGCAATAAGATTCTGCAAATCTTGAGCTAGTTCGGCTAAACTTTCACTAGCAGAGGCAATTTCCTCCATAGCTGCTGTTTGCTCTTCTGTAGCTGCTGATACATTTTGGATTTGAGAAGATACATCCTCACTAATTTTTTTCATACTTTGAGATGAATTCATTATTTCATTGCCTTTTCCCACTATCCCTTCTAGATAATTGGTCATACTATCCATTTCACCACTTAAGTTCTTTACCAAATCAGTTATCTCTCCAAATACAGTCTTAGTAGTACCTACTACTTCTAATCCTTCCTCTACATTTTTTATATTTTCCTCTGCCAAACTATTTGTCCTACTTATTATATTGTTATTTTGGACTATAAGATCGCTTATTTTATCAGAAGCTTCTCCTACTTCTTCTGCAAGCTTCCTTACTTCTTCTGCCACTACAGTAAAACCCTTGCCTGCATCTCCAGCTCTAGCTGCTTCAATAGCTGCATTTAATGCAAGTAAATTAGTCTGTTCTGATATGGAGCGAATTATATCTACAAATTCATTTATCTTATCTGAGCTGTTCATTACTTCTTTAAGAGAAGTATATACCTCTTCAGTGCTAGAATTTATATTTTCCATCCTGTTTATTGCTTTTCCAATATCTTCTCTTCCTATATCCGATTTTTCATTAGCAAATTGGCTCAATTCAGATATTTTTTCTCCTCTTTGTAGAGCTTCTTCTAAATTTGTACTAATATCCGACATAGAAGTTATAATACCTATTACTTTATTAAATAAATTCTCACTATCTTGAGAAACTACTGAAGATGAACTGGCTACACTTTCTTGTGCTGCAGTAGATTCTTCAGAAGTACTGGCTAATTCTTCTGAGAAAGAAGCTACTTGTTCACTACTTTCAGCTACTTCTTTTACAAATGTTCTTAAGCTATCAGTAGTCTTTTGGAATGAATTAGCTAGATCTCCTACCTCATCTTTCATATTTAAAAATTCATCATTTATATCTTCACTAATATTTAAATCAGCAATAGCTTCTGCAGACGTTGTAGCTTTCACAATAGGTTTTGATATATTCCCTCCCATTATATAACTGAAAACTATTGCAATAACTGATAAAATAATTCCTATGATTAAAGACCTTGTGACCATTGAATTTAAAGGTTGCTCTACTTCTTTTACTGGTATAGAAAAACCTATTGTCCAATTTGAATATTCTATTGGGACTGTTAAAAAATATTTATCTACATTATCATAATCTTTTATAATTTCTATATTTTTCTTTCCATCTTTATTTTTAATAAGCTTATCTATTTCCTTACCCATTACATCTGTAGCTTTTGTAAATCCTTTTTCCTTTGAATACATGAAATCTTTATTATAATGAACTAAAATATTCCCATCATCGTCTATTAAAAACCCTTTAGAGCCTTTTAAAGGCTTTGCTTTAGATGTAATATCCATAAGATGATCTATAAATATATCAGAACAAAGAACTGCCTTTGTTTTCCCATTTTCCTTTATAGCTTTACCCATAGTAACTACAACTTTTTCATGCTCAACATCTACATAAGGTTTAGACAAAGCTACGCCATTACTTTCATCTGCCCTAATATACCAATCTTTCTCTCTCACATTATAATCATCTGGTATTGGTATATACCCTAAATGAGTAACCAATTTATTTTCTTCAGGCAATCCCATGAAATATTCAATTATATCTGGATTTGTATCATTTTTGTATTTAAAGTATTTAGATAAATACTCTGGACCATAAATATTATCCTTCTTATCTTTTTCATCTTTTTCATCTTTTTCATCTTTTTCATTTTTTTCGTCATCCTTCTTATCAGCCTTTTGATTATCCTGATACTTTAAATCTTGCTCCATTTCTTCAATTATTTTGCCTTGTACCCTTAACCAACCATCTATTTCTTTTCCATACCTATTTCCTGCTTCTTCTAAACTTCCAAGTTGTCCATCTATTATATGTCTAGAGGATGTTCTATAATTCATAAAAGAAACTGCAAAAATACTTACTAAACATATAATGCAACAAAAAATAACAATTTTTGACTTTATACTTTTCATCTAATTTCTCCCCCTTGAATAGAATATGTAACATTAATAATATCGACAAAATAATAATATTATTAAACAAAATAAAGGAATAATACCTTATTATAACAAGATATTATTCCTTTAACATATTATCTTATATTAAACTATTTTAAAGGCTTAAGACCTAATATTTCTCTTGCTTCAACTGGTGTTGCAACTTCTCTTCCTAGTTCTTTCGCCATTCTCACTACTTTTTCGACTAATTCAGCATTTGACTTAGCTAAAACACCTTTTTCAATATAAACATTGTCTTCAAATCCTACTCTTGCATGACCACCCATTATTATAGCTGCCATTGCCATAGGCATTTCATATCTTCCTACTCCTGAAACTGTCCAAGTAGAACCTGCTGGTAAACTATCTACTAAAAATGCTAAATCCCTAACTTCTGCATTCATCTGTACCCCTAGTACAAAATCAAAATGCATAGGTGCTTTAATAAATCCTTGCTTATGATATCTTATAGCTAAATCCACCATGCCTTTGTCAAACACTTCTATTTCAGGTTTAACATCCTTTTCCATCATTACTTTTCCAAAATTTTTAATAGTATTTTCTGTGTTAACAAATATTTCATCTCCACCAAAGTTCAATGTTCCACAATCTAATGTAGCCATTTCTGGATTTAACTCTACTGGTTGAAGTCTTTCTTCATCACTCATACCTACTGCTCCACCTGTTGATGGCTGAATTATTACATCTGGACATCTTTTTCTGATTTCATCCATACAAGCTTTAAATCTTGCCTTATCTTGAGTTGGGATACCATCATCATTTCTTACATGTAGATGTATAATACTCGCCCCTGCTTTATATGCTTGTTCTGCTTCTTTTCCAATTTCTTCTACAGTATACGGAATATTTGGATTGTTCTCCTTAGTTACTTCGGCTCCGCATATTGCCGCTGTTATAATTAGTTTATCCATAGGATATCACTCCTCTATAAATATTTAATCCGTTCTCAATAAACCTTATTTATTTCTTTGTTTATCCTTTGGAACTACACAAGTTCCTGATGCTTTACAAACTACTATAGGTTCTTCTAATACATCACATGCTGAATCATTAAGATCTGGTCTTGGTTTAATAACTTTTCTAGCTTCAAACTCCATTTTTCTTGAACTATTTCCAACCTTAACTATTTTTCCAACTGCTTCAATATAGTCTCCTGCATATACTGGTGCTAAAAATTCCACATCATCATATCCTACAAAAAGTCCTTCATCTCCATCGTGTCTAATAAGTAATTCTGTAGCCACATCACCGAACAATTGTAACATCTTAGCTCCATCTACAAGATTTCCACCATAATGTGCATCTCCTGCACTCATTCTTATCCTTATCATTGCATCTTTCATTTAAATACCTCCATACTCAATAATAGTTTTTAATCATTTTTATTATAACATAATTAAGCATATAGTTTTTCAAATATGTCTCTTAGAGCTTTAGACTCTCTCATAATTTGTAGTGAAATTTCTGCATGACCTTTTGTATAGCCATTGCCTATAACCATTTCTATGTCTTTTCCTACT